>DASYRE010000050.1 GCA_036004685.1 Candidatus Polarisedimenticolia bacterium
GGCCCCCGATCCATCCCGGCTCGCCGCGTTGCGCCTCGCTTGCGTACCGCCTTGGGTACGCGACGCTCTGGCGCGCCTTGCGATCCGGGCGCCTCGGCGACCTCGGTGTTAACATGATTTCCGAAACGCAACACTAGTGGAACAGGTGTTGGCTTTTCTGTTACCTTTCCCCCCTGGCGCCGCTCCGAACTCTCGACCACCGATCCTCGAACGCTTCAGGGGAGGCCGATCATGAAAACTGGGGTCCTTTCGGGTGCCGGACTGCTTACTCTCGGAATGACGCTCGGCGCCGCGCTGGCAGTCGCCGGCGCCAAGCTCGGCGCGACTCCGGCGAACTATCAGGGAAAAAGCCCGAAAGAGGCGGCGGAATCGCTCCTGCAGCTCGCGGACAAAATGTCGGAGGAGGGCAGCTGGGAGCTCATCGCGATCGGCCGCGTCCATTACCTCTCCGGCGACAAGGAGAAGGGGGAGGCTTACTTCAATCGGGCGGTGGCGAAGAAGGCCGCCGAGAGCGACTGGCGCCGGATCGCAGCCGTCTACACCGAGGCGAAGGACTACGACAAGGCGATCGCCACTTTACAAAAGGCGCTCGTGAAGTCTCCCAAAGAGAGCCGCCTCTTCGCGGAGCTCGGCGCGGCGTACAACTTGAAGGGGGATCGCGCCAAGGCGGAGGAGATGTTCGCGCAGTCGTTCGCCAACGATCCCGAGTCGCTCTGGAACGCCGTGAACGCGGCGGGGTCCTTCGTCGGCGTCAACCCCAACTAGTGTCGCGTCTCCGAATCCCGTCACAGGCGGCGGGTTGACCCGCGGCGGGTTTCTGCCGCCGGGTCCAAACCTGCCCCGAATTCGCCCGCCGATCCATCCCGGCTGGCTACGTTGCGCTGTCGCTTGCGTACCGCTTTGGGTACGCGACGCTCCAGCGCGCCTGGCCATCCGGACACCTCGGCGGTCTCGGTGTTAACGTTATTTCTGGGACGCGACACTATTGGAACTGGAACATGAACAGATTCTGAACACCCCCCTGTTCTTCCGGGAACCCTGCCCGCAACTGACCTGACTCCGAGGCTTGCCTCCGTTCTTCGCTCGATCTGGGGGCGATCGTGTGTGGGGAATCCGCACACGACGCGCCGCCCCGCTTTTGTCAGCCCGCCGGCCCAAGGGTCGATCTTCTGCCCGGAAGTCCTTTCCTGCCTGGATCATCCATGACGTCTCCTTGCCCGGCGCTTCCAAGGGCATTCGGATTGCACCTTCCCTCCCCGGGAGTTATTGCGCAGCGGGTTCGAAACGAGCCAGTCTCGCAACCGGGCGAGGAGAAGCGATGGTGAAGAGATACCCCAATCGAAAGGCGCTTGCGGTCATTGCCTCATGGCTCATCCTGACCGCGGTCGCAGGCCCTCTGCCGCCGTCGACGGCCGGCGCCGCCACGCGCAGCCTGATAGGGACCGACGGGGCCACCAAGTCCAAGCTGAGCCCGATGGTCTTCGACGCGCTCGTCAAGGGCGATCCGAACACTCCCATCCAGGTCGTCGTGACCACCGCGAATGCCGCGACCAGCCTGGATGAGACGACGGTGGCCAGCTTCGGGGCTCGCGTCCTCCGGCGTTATGAAAACCTCAACGGCTACGCCGTCTCCATAGCGCCGAGCTCGCTGACGCAGCTGGCCGCGCTTCCGAACGTCACGCGCGTGTCGATGGATCAAAAAGTCGGGCTCACCAACGACATCAACAACGTGACTCTCGGCGCGGACCTCGCCCGGAGGAACCTTGGCCTGAAGGGTCACGACATCGTGGTCGCGGTTCTCGATTCCGGAATCGCGAACCACCCCGATGTCGGCAGCCGGATCCTGACGGAAGTGGAGATCGTCGGGCAGGAGAAGGGCTTCGCCGACTACTTCGGCCACGGCACGCACGTGGCGGGGATCATCGCGGGAAATGCCAACCAGAGCAATGACGGCAAGTCCTTCCGGCGCTTCTACGGAATGGCGCCCGAGGCCAAGCTCGTCTCGGTCCGGGTCCTGGGGCGTGACGGGACCGGATACGTGAGCGACGTCATCGCCGGCATCGACTGGGTCATCAAATATCGGGCCAACTACAAGATTCGGGTCCTCAACATCTCGCTGGGCCAGGCTATCGAGCAATCCTACGCGACCGACCCCTTGTGCATCGCGGTGGAGAAGGCCTGGAAGGCCGGGATCGTCGTCGTGGTCTCCGCGGGCAACTGGGGAGAGCTGGGCTATGGCACGATCGGAAGCCCGGGGAACGACCCTTACGTCATCACGGTCGGAGCCTCCAATAACTACCTCAGCCCGTCGCGCGGCGACGACATCCTGACGACCTTTACGTCGCGCGGGCCGACGGCGATCGATCACTTCGTCAAGCCGGACCTCGTGGCTCCCGGAAACCGCACGACTTCCTTGCGGGCCGTGGGCTCGACGCTCGATGCGACGTACCCGGCGCTGAGGGTGAAGTACTCGGCATTCAACAGCGACCCCAACAAGGCGAATCTCGATTCCCCTTATCTCGAGCTCACCGGCAGCAGCATGGCGACGGCCGTCGTGTCGGGAATGGCCGCGATTCTCATCGACGCCGATCCGACCCTCACTCCCGATACCGTGAAGGCGCGACTGATGAAGTCGGCCGAGAAGCGCCTGGAGTACGACATCTTCTCGGAAGGCGCGGGGTTCGCGAACCTGTATGCCGCGCTCCAGGAACAGGGCGTCGCGAAGGCGCCGTCGCGTTCGCCGCAGGCCTTCATGACGTCGACCGGCATCGTCATCCAGAGCACCGACCTTCTCTGGGGCGATCCCCTGAGCTGGAGCGGCACGCTGATTTGGGGAAGCGATCCGCTGCGGAACACCGACACGGTCGCGGCGAGCGGCGCGGTTTGGGGAAACAAAGGAACGGTCGGCAGCTCGGGCGTGGGATCCAACGGCGCGATCTGGGGCGGCAACAACTCGCCGCCGAAGCGCTGAATCAGTGGGAAGGAGCGTGAAACCCATGAACGCCGGGTGGCTCTTCACCGGAAAGCAGGCCCTGGATCGCTACCTCATGGCGGTCTACTTCACGGGGGTCGCCGTCGCCACCGCCGGGCTCGTCGTCGGCGGGGTGAGGTTCACGACCTACCTCCTGCTCTTCTCGCTGTACGGCGCGGCCGCCGCGCCTTACCTGGTCGACCTCGGAGACAACTGCCGGCTGTCGACCTGCTTCCCGTTCGTCCTGGCCTCCGGCGTCTACCTCGGCCCGGGCGCCGCGGCGGTCACGGCGATCGCGAGCAGCTTGAGCTTCTCGCTCGCCCGCCGCAACAAGATGGCGCCGCACAAACGCCTGTTCAACCTGTGCGACCACGTCATCGGCGGGGTGACGGCCGCGTTCGTCTTCGCCTGGCTGGGAGGCAATCCCGCCCAGATCATGAGCGAGGGGACGCTGCGCGCCATTCTTGGCGCGACCTGCGCGTTCTATCTCGTGAACACCGGCCTCGTGAGCATCGCCTCCGCCCTGGAGCAGGGCCGGTCCTTGGTACAGATCTGGATCGACAAGTTCCAGTGGACGGCTTACTCGTTCCTGGCGGGGGGATCGCTCGCGATCATCCTCATCCTCCTGGTGAAGCAGGCCGGCGTCTACACCTGCTTCCTCGCCTTCCCGTTCTGCGTCCTCATCTATCACTCCTGGACGATGCAGGTTTCCGCCACCAGCTTCCGCGGACCCGACGCCGCCCCGACCTCGCTGTCCGACTCGCGCCTCGCCGGCTCGCGGCGCGCCTCCTCGTTGCGCGCCCAGCGCTAACCCCTCCGTCCCCGTCCCTCTTCCGAAGCCATTGACCCAGCGCCCGCGGCTGTCATCTAATGGGCCGCCGGAGCCGGGGAATCCTCTCGGACAATCCGCTTTTTGCAGGAGGGAAGATGCGTCTTCGTGGAGCGACGATCCTCGCGTTGCTGCTCGCCGGCTGGCTCGCGCCGGGCGCGGCCCTGGCGGCCCAGGAAGGGAAAAAGCTGGACGACGGGTTGCTGGATCCGGCCTGGTTCGGCCCTGCGGTGGAATTCCGGAAGACCGACGAGATCGATTACGTCTGGGTCAAGCCGGGCTTCACGCTGAAGGGGAAGAAGCTCCACGTCGACAAGTGGTCCGACCCGAAGTTCCTGGGAGAGGCGCGCGACGCCAAGGACGCCGCGAAAGCCGAGGAGCTGACGGAGACCATGCCGGCGCGCTTGAAGGGGGCGTTGTCGTCGACGCTCTCCGGCGTGGCCGAGGTCTCGCGCGACGGCGGGGACGTCGAGATGACGGGACGGATCGTCGACTGCAGCGCCGGCAGCAAAGTCGCGAAGTCCATCATCGGCTTCGGAGCCGGCGCCGGCTTCGCCACCTACGACATCAAGCTGACCGACAAGGCCTCCGGGGAGCTGCTTGCGGCGATCCATCACCGGGTCGTCAGCGGCACCCACATGTCCGAGGTCGACGACAAGGTGCTCAAGTGGCTGCAGGAGTTCGGCGAGGCGCTGCACGACGATCTCGCGGTGGCCGCCAAGGGGAAAATCGCCAAGAAGTAATCGTGGCGCCAGGCCGGTCCGGTGGGGAAACAGCCAAAAGATGAGCGGAAGCCCCATCCGTGGCCCCTGGAAACGCTCTTTCTCGTGATCCGGAGAAGAGGGGAAGCGCAGGAAGCTTCCGGGAGGAGCGGATCATGAGCAGGATTCCATTCCGAATCAGTCTGGGGTTGGCCTTCGCAGCGGTCTGGTGGGCGGCCGGCGGAGCACCGGCGCTCGCCTTGTCGTGTGGCGAGCTGCGCTTGATGGACGCCTCGGGGGTCCTCGGGCCCTTGCAGCGTTACACCGTCACCGCGCACTGCTCCAAGGAATACAAGGACTGGAGCAAGACCGAGGTCGCGGGTTTCGACGTCGACAAGAATTCGAAATACGACAGTATCTCCTTGAAGGTTCTGGGCAAGGCTTCCTGGGATCGCAAAACGGGGGAAGCCACCGAGCAGCTGCTCATCTCGGGCGACGCCGAGGGGAAGAGGTTCGTCCGCGGCAACTGCAATCAAGACCCCTTCCTGAGGGACGCGCCCGGCGCCAAGGTGTCCTGCGACGGCATGAATGCCCAGTACGAGGCCAAGTCAGGGCCGGTCTACGATTTCTTTCTTGCGCCCCGCTTCTACCTGGCAAAGAAGATCAGCCTGGCGGAAGCCCAGGGCCTCTCGGCCAACAAAGGTCCTGGAAACGCGCCGCCGCCACCGCCGGCCCCCGGGCCGTCTCCCAAGCCCGGCCCGGCTGGTCCTCCCGCGGCCCCCAAGACGATGAAGTCACCCAGCGGGGCGCAGATGTGGGAGGGAGAGACGCTCCTGAGGAACCGCAAGTACCTGGTGGCGGGGGGCAAGCTTTCGAATCAGCCGATGGCGGGCTTCGGGCCCGACTGGAGCGGGGACGCTCACCTGCTGTGGACGGAAGGAGCGGTGGGAGCGGTTCTCGACCTCGTGATCGACGTGACGAAGCGGGGAGCCTACCGGGTCAGCCTCGGACTGACGCAGGGCCCCGATTTTGGCATCATCGACGCGGAGGTGAACGGTGAGAAGTCCTCGATGAAATTCGACGGCTATTCCCCGACCGTGAAGCGCGTCGACCTGGTGGAGCTCGGGACGTTCAACCTCAACGCCGGCCCCCGCAAGATCGCCCTGATGATCATCGGCAAGAACTCGCAGTCAACCAACTTCCTGGTGGGGGTCGACCGCGTGATGCTCACCCCGGTGAAGTGAATCGTGTCCCGCGGCCTTGGCCGGCTCACGGCCCTGACCGTGAGCCGACGCCAAGCCGCGCGGACCCATGCGCTGAAACCAGCTTCGCGGCCTTCAAAGGCCGCAGGAGAGCGCTAGCGGCAGCGGCAGTATCGCGGCGGACAATTGCTGTGCAAGCACTTGCCGAGTCCAACTCCACACCGTGCGTCGCAGTCCGAGTCTGTCCAGCACTCCGGGAGGAGCCGGCAGATCGCCACAGGTTCGGGAGCGCTTTCATTCTGGGCCGGCTTCACGGCGGAAAGAACCTCCGCTTGACACGCCGATCCGGCTTCGCCGTTCGGCGCGACAAGGACTGACTTTTCGACCTTGGGCGCGGTCTTCGGCGCTCCCGCCGGGTCCATGGCGGCCACGACCGCGGCGCCCACCATCGCAACGACTACCAAAGCGACCACCTTCGCCATCCACTGACGCTTCATCGGTATCCCTCCAAGAGAATGCAAGTGTATTGAAAAACCTCAAGTACACCCAGGCTCATGGCCTGTCAAGGGGCAGGTCTCGCAAGATCCCCCTGAGGACCATCGGCAAGAACTCGCAGTCGGCCAACTGCCTCGTGGGATCGACCGCGTGACGAGCACGCCGGTGAAGTGACTCGATCCCGCCCGGCTCAGCGGCAGCGGCAGATACGCGCGGGACAATCGTTGTGCACGCACCTGCCGAGCTTGGCCCCACACTTTGCGTCACAGTCCGAATTGCTCCAACACTCCGGGATGAGCAGGCAGACCACCACCGGTTCGGGAGCATTCGCGTCTGGCGCCAGCTCCAGGGTGGGTCGAATCTCAGCCTGACACTGCGCCACCGGGGCGCCCGGCGCGAGAAGAGCCGGCTCTCCGGCGCGCGGCGCCGCCGGCGCTCCCACCGGATCCATGGCAGCGAATGCGGCGCCCACCAACACAACTCCTGCCAAAGCGACCACCTTAGCCACCCACTGACGCTTCATCGGTATCCCTCCAAGAAAATGCGAACATGGGAGGAACCTCAAATACACCCGGGTTCATGGGCCTGTCAAGGGGCAGGTCTCTCCCCGCCGATACCCATTCGATCGGAGTACGTTTTTTCGTCAGGTTCTCTCAGGGACAGCCGTTGTTGGTGACGTGCTGGGTGATGGCGGGGCAGGCGGTGGAGGCGCCCGAGTAGCTCTTCTCGTTGCCGAGTGAATCGCGCGACCAGCTTCCGTCGGTCGCGCCGCCGTCGGTCCCCGCGACCAGGAACCAGACGTTTTGCCCCAGGCTGATCGTCGCCGACCCGGAAGGGGCGAGGCCGCAGAAGCCTCCCACGAAGCTCGAGTAGCTCCCCAGGTTCCCCCAATAGACGTTCACCGCCGCCGGCGGGCACTGCGTCGCATCCCAGGTCAGCGCCAGACTCGACCCGCTCGTCGTGACGCCCAGCGGCAGCCCGGGCACCGAGGCGCCGTCGGGAATGGGGGGGGGTCCCGCGGCGACGGTCGCGCAGGCGCCGGGGACGAAGGTCTTGGTGACTTGGACGTCGTCGATCCACCAGGAGCCGCCCGGGTAGAAGAGATCGCCCGACAGCCGGAAGCGGATCCGCACGTCGCCTCCGGCCCAGTTGGAGAGGGAAGCGGTATACGTCGAGTAGGTGGTATTCACGTCGCTGAAATAGGTGGTGGCGTTTCCCGTCGTGTCGCAGTTGTTGAAGGGGAACTCGACGATAGCGGGATAGTTGGGGGTGAGCGGCACGCGCGTCCAGTTCGTGAATCCGGGCCCCGTGGCGATCTCGACCTGCCCGACCGAGCCCTCGGCGCCGAAGAAGCCGAACGGGTCGTACTCCAGCGTGTGAATCGTCGAAAAGGAGAGCTGGGGTCCCTGCGCCGGGCTCTGGAGCGTCAGGACGGGACTCGTCAAATCGCCGCACGCGCTGCCGTTGCTGTTGCCCCGGTAGACCTTGGGGCCGGCGTTCCCTCCCGTGGGGGCGAGAAGCCAGGGAGATCCCGGCGTGAAGATCGCGGCGCCCGTGTCCCCCGCGTCGTCGTGGAGCGTCCCTGGGGCCATAGGGCCAAACGGGCTCGCCGACACCTTTACGTCGTTGCCCTCCTCGTTGCCGCCACGGCACGCCCCGCCGTGCCCCGACGTCGCGTCCTCGGCGCGCACCACGTAGTAATAAGAGGTCCCGCTAGCCAGGCCGAGCGCGTCGGTGTAGCCGGTCGTCCCGAGACAGCGGGCGATCCGGTTCGCCGGGCCCGGCGTGAAGCCGGGGACAGTGCTGCGGTAGACGTTGTAGCGCACCGACGCGCTGCAAGGAGACGTCGCGGGATCCCAGGAAAGGTTGATGGCGCATCCGGAGGCTCCGGCGCTCTGGGCCGATTTCGCTCCCGCGAAGGCGGGCATCAGGAAGCAATCGCCCGTCGGAACGATCTGCGCGCAGGAGGAAGGCGCCGACTCGCAATAGGCGCCCGGGTCGGACCCGGCGGCGATCGTGTAGCTGTAGGTCGCACCTCCCGAGACGGTGCTGTCGAGGAATGAGGTTCCCGTGACGGCGCTCGCCACCTGTAACCAGGGACCGCCGGGGCAGGCGCCGAGGCTGCGATAGACGTTGTAGGCCGCGGCGACAGGCACGCTGTTCCAAGAAACCTGGACCTGGTGCTCCGCCGGAGCCGAGAGCGACGGGGCCGCCGGGGAAGCCGGCGCCGGGCAGTTCGACAGCGCCCCGCGGACGACGAGCGCGAAGCTCTGGGGGCCCATCGGCACGTCGACGCCCCGCACCCGGACGACCCACCGTCCCGGAGCGGGATTCGGGAAGACGAGCCGCTCCTCGACGTTGAGGCCGTCGTGCGGCGCCGCGGCGTTGCTGGTCATCACCGGCAGTCCGCTGCCGGCGTCGATCGTCTGGAACCAGACGGCGCCGGAGGGATCGATCACCTCCAGCTTCAGCTCGTTGACCCGCGCCACGGCGGCGTTCAGCGCCGCCGGAAAATCGCTCCAGACGAGGGTCGCGCGGAACGGCTCGCCACCGGCGACGTCGTAGGCGTGCGTGACGACGCTGCCCGTCGTGATCCCGGCCCGGTGGTCGTCCACCCGGAGCTGGAACGACGCGCCGGCGAAGGCCAGGGTGCCGCCGAGGAGGATCCGGCCGAAGCCGTCCTCGAAGTCGGCGGCGGGAGCGGCGGCGCCCAGCGCCACGGCGCCGTCGATCAGCGTCGCCTTCAAGAGCGCGCCGGTCGGCGTGAATCCCGACCCCGGGTTGCGCGCGCCGGTGGCGTAGTAGCCGGCGGTGTAGTACTCGCGCGCCAGCGCCGCGAGTCCCGCCGCGGTCGGGGAGGACATCGAGGTCCCGTCGAGCGAGCAGGTGTCGCTGCAGACGTTCGACGTGGGGTCTGCGTCGGAGGCGGCGGAGACCGTCGACTCTCCCTGGGCGGAGAGGGTCGGCTTCAAGCGGCCGTCGAACACCGGGCCGGGACTGGAGAACGACGAGTGGACGCCGGCGGCGGCTCCGTGCCCCACCGACCCGACGCTCAGGAGGCTCTTGGCGTTCGCGGGGGTCCCGACCGATACGGGCGGCGGGCAGAAATCGCCGCCGTTGCCGGCGGCGGTGACCAGGAGGAGATCGGGGTAAGTCCACATCGCCAGATCGGCGTCGCGCGCGAAGGAGTCGTACGGAATGGTGCACCCGGGGGTGCACTCGCCGAAAATGTCATAGCAGGCGCCGCCCCATGAGTTGGAATGGATCCGGACGCCGCTCTGGTAGGCGACGTCGGCGAGGTTCCAGAGCGTCCCGCCGCGGTTGTTGAGGTACTCGAAGCCGTCCCCCATCTCCTGGACGACGAGCTTGGCGCCGGGCGCCAGACCGTCCCCGCCGTTGCGCCCCGGGGTGGTGAATCCGGAGCAATCGGCGAAGGGCGACTGATCGCCGGCGAGGGATCCGGACGTGTGCGTCCCGTGGCCGCTCGAGCCGATGGTGGCCGGACAAGTGTCGTCGTCCCCCGTCGGCGTTCCGGACCAGTTGTAATAAAGGATGTCCTTCCGGCGGCTCGGCGCCGGCGCGGCCGCCGGACAGGGCGCCGAAAGGCACGAGGAAAAGGGAGGCGGCCCGTTCACGGTATCGCGGAAGAAGCACAGGTCGTAGTCCTGGCCGGTGTCGGCCAGCCCGACGACCTGCCCGCATCCGTAGAGGCCGTGATCGAACACGGGAGTGAGCTGGGGCGACGGGCCGACGAACGACTGATGGACCCAGACCGCGTCCTGGTTCATGGCGCGGAAGGTCCGCGCGATCTCCACCGCTTCGACCTCGGGAAGGCCGGCGAGGTGCGAGAGGATCGGCGCGAGCCGCTCGGCGGGAACGCTCGCCTCGGCGCGCCAGGCCCCGTCCTTCCCGGAAGGGACGGCGGTCACTTCCAGCCCCGCCAGGGCGAGGCGGACGCGCTGGGGCGGCTCGCCCGCCTCGAGGACGGCGCGCAGCCGGACCGGCGCGGCGGGATGCTCGGCCCGCGCGGCGAGCTCAGGGGAGACTTTGAAATGAGCCGGGGGAGCGCCGAGCCAGGCGACGAACGGCAGCGCCCGCACCGAGTCCTCGCGGGCCGCGTCGATCCTCAGGCGATAGCCGTGGACCGGCAGATAGCCGAGGACCGTCGCGCCCGTCTCCCGGAGCTTGCGGAGCTGCTCGTCGGAAAGCGTGGCGCCGGTGACGGCGACGAGGTAGCGGAGGTGGCGCGGGCTTTCGCGCTCCGAGCTGTCGCGGTACCAGGAAGGGGCGGGGGGGTTGGCTTGGCCGGGCCTGAAGCTGCCCGCGGCGTACCGCAGCTCCGGCGGGGAGGCAGGCGAGCCGGTGAGCCGGGACGAGGAGCCGAGGATCAGGGAGACGGAGAGGACGGACAGGACTGCGATTCCGAAACCGCGCACCCGGCTCATGGCGGCGACCCCCCCGGCAGATTGTAACCGGGCTCCGCCCCTTCTCGATCAAAAGTTGTCGATCGGCTCTTCCCGGGGCTCAGCTCTTGGGATCGGGCCCGGGAGGCGCCTCGGGCACCGGCACCAGGCATTCGGGCAGGCGGCGCAGCGATTCCAGGCCGAACACCATGCGGGCGCCGTCCTGGTAGCCCCGCTTGGTCCGCGCGGCGGCGTCGCTGGCCATCGAGGCGAGCAGCCTCTCCGGGGAGGAGGCGATGGTGGCGAAGTCGCGGCCCAGGATGTCGCTGCAGCGGGTCAGATCCTGGGAGCGCATCACTTCGATACCGGCGGCGAAGCCTCTCAGATAGTCGGGATCGTTGCTGATCCGGTCGACGAGGCGCGCCGTCTCTTCGCGGGCCTGATCGATCCGCGTCTGCACCGCGGCGTTCGACTGCTCCGCCTTCCAGGCGTCGTGCCGCGCCATCGTGCGCTCGTAGTCGGCCGGGAAGGGATCGCGCACGCGGCCGTTCCAAGCCCGGGAGCGCAGCGCGTCTTCGGGGCTGAAGTAGCGGGCGAGGATCGGCTGGAGGAAGTCGTTGATTTCCTTGAGATCCTTGCCGGCGACGAGCGCGCGCGGCAGCTCGACGTCCAGGTCGACCAGGCAGCGGATCTCGCGGTACAGGGTGAACGGCCCGTCCTGGAACGAATGGAGGAGAGGCTCCTGGAGGCTCAGCCCGATCTCGACGCTGGTGCGCTTCAGGTCGATGCTCTGGACCCGGGCCAGCTCTCCCGGCTTGAAGCGATATTGTCCTTTGGCCTGGACGAGGGCGCCGTTGATCTGGTTGTCGGTGTGGATCCCGGCGCAGTCGGAATAGGCGTCCAGCCCCGTCAGCACCCAGGCCCCCCGCCATTGCCTTTCGAGCGCGTTCTCCAGTTCGCCCGCCGCGACGGGGGCGGTTCCCAGCGCCGCCACCAGCGAGGCGGCCAAGATCAGACGTTTCATGCTCTTCTCCTTCGCGGATTCAGCCGCGAAGCCTAAACGTAGGTTCCGGCCCTTTCCCTGTCAACAGTTTCGCCCGAGCCGTGGTATCCTCCGGCCACTGAGATGGTTGGCGTCCGGCGCCGGGGTCCGCGAGACTTCGGACTCTGCCGCGGCCTGCCGTCCGGACGGGAGTCCCGCGTCGTGAGCCTCCAGCCTGGCATGATGCTTTCCCATTACCGTCTCGAGGCGAAAATCGGCGAGGGCGGGATGGGAGAGGTGTGGCGCGCCGTCGATTCGACCCTGAATCGGCCGGTCGCCATCAAGATCCTGCCGCCGATGTTCTCCGAGGATGCCGAGAGGCTGGCGCGGTTCGAGCGCGAAGCGCGGCTCCTGGCCTCGCTGAGCCACCCGAACATCGCCGTGATCCACGGCCTGCACAGCGCCGAGGGGATCCACTTCCTCGCGATGGAGCTGATCCAGGGCGAGGACCTCGCCCAGCGGCTCGGCCGCGGCGCGCTGCCGATCGAGGATTCCCTCGACGTCGCGAAACAGATCGCGGAGGCGCTGGAAGCGGCGCACGAGAGCGGCGTGATCCACCGCGACCTGAAGCCGGCGAACGTCCAGATCACGCCGGACGGCAAGGTGAAGGTGCTCGATTTCGGGCTGGCGAAGGCCTTCGAGACGGAGTCGGGCTCCGGAAATCCCTCGATGTCGCCCACCATTACCTCGGCCGGGACGCGCGCCGGGATGATTCTCGGGACGGCAGCCTACATGAGCCCGGAGCAGGCGCGCGGCCGGTCGGTGGATCGCCGCACCGACATCTGGTCGTTCGGCTGCGTCCTGTACGAGATGCTCACCGCCCGGCAGGCTTTCGGGGGCGAGACGATCTCCGACACGATCGCGGCGGTTCTGAGAAGCGAGCCGGACTACGCGGCGCTGCCCGCCGGCACCCCCGCACGGATCCGGGATCTGCTCCGCCGCTGCCTGAAGAAGGATCCGAAGAGACGGCTCCAGGCGATCGGCGACGGCCGGCTGGCGCTGGAAGAAGCCCTGGAGGGGCCGGCGGAAGAGAGCCCGGCCGCCGCTCCGGCAGTCCAAACGTCGTCTCCGGCGCTGCGGTGGCTCCCCTGGCTCGTCGCCGGAGTCCTGGCCTTGGCGCTCGTCACCTCCTTCGCGTTCAAGCGTCCCGGGACCCTCGCGACGGCGCGCTCGCCGATCCACCTGAAGGTCGAAATGATCCAGAACGCGGCGCTGCGCACCGACCTGGGCGCCGCCGTGGTGATGTCTCCAGACGGCAAGACGCTGGCCTTCGTCGCGGGGCAGAACGGCAACGACCGGCTCTACGTCCGCCGCCTCGATCGGAAGGAGAGCACGGTGCTCTCCGGGACGGAGGGAGCGCGGGCGCCGTTCTTTTCGCCCGACGGCCGCTGGGTCGCCTTTTTCTCGGGCGGCCGGCTGCTGAAGGTGGGATCGGACGGCGGAGCCCCGGTGCACCTCGCCGATCTGAAGAATGGCGACGGACGCGGCGGGACCTGGGGCGACGGCGACGTCATCGTCTTCGCCAAAGGCTTCGACACCGGCCTGTTCCGGGTCGCCGGCGCGGGCGGCAAGACCGAACCCCTGACGGAGCTGGCGCCGGGATCCGACGAGCGCTCGCATCGCTGGCCCAGCTTCATCCCCGGCGGGAAAGCGGTCGTCTTCATGACCCAGAAGACGGGACAGGATTACGACGACGCCGACGTCGAAGTCGTCCCGCTCGACACCCGCGCCCGAAAAGTGGTGCTGCACGGCGGCTCCTATCCGCGCGTGGCCGCGGGAGCGCTCCTGTTCGTCCGCGAGAACGTCCTGCTCGCGGCGCCCTTCGACTCCGAGAAGCTGATGGTCACCGGGCCCGCCAAGCCGGTCGTGGAGGGGATCCGCGCCAGCACGGGCGATCAGGAGAGCGGCGACGGCAGCGCGCAATACGCCCTGTCTTCGGCCGGGAACCTCGTCTACCGCGAATCGGGAATCCAGGATCGCGTCCAGAACACCGAGTTCCTCTGGGTCGATCGCGCCGGCAGGGAGAGTCCCGCCTTCCAAGAGCCGATGCGCGTCCTCAGCTTCGCCATCTCCCCGGACGGAAATCGCGTCGCCATGGCCGCCCGGACGGCAAAAGGAGTCGGCGTCTGGGTCCGCGACCTGACGCGCGGCGCCACGTGGCCCGTGTCGGCCGACGGGGACGGGAGCCTCCAGCCGGTCTGGTCGCGCGACGGCCTGCGGCTCGCCCGGGCATGGAGGCCGCGCAACGGCGAGCGCGCCATCCGGATCGGCCCGGTCGACGGCGCCGCGCCCGAGACCAGCATCCCGTCGCAGGGTGAGGCGATGGCGCCCACCTCCTGGTCTCCCGACGGGAAGTTCCTGCTCGTTGAGTACTACACCAACAAGACGGCCGATGATTTCGGAGTGCTGTCGGTGGGTGCGGAGAACCAGCTCCGGCCGTTCGTGGAAACGCCCGGCTACGACGGCGGAGCGCAGTTCTCCCCGGACGGACGCTGGGTGGCTTACTACAGCGACGGCGCCGGGAGCCCGGAGATCTACGTCACGTCGTTTCCCGGCCCCGGCCCGCGGCTGCGCGTCTCGACGGCGGGCGGGGGAGGCGTCCGGTGGTCGCACGACGGCCGCGAGATCTATTTCGTCCCGCCTCAGGACAGACACCTCATGGCGGTGACGGCTGAGGAAGCGGGCGGGACCCTGCACCTGGGAGCCCCCCGTCAGATCTACTCCGGCTGGCTGGGAAGCCACGGAGCCCGTCCGGTCTACGACGTTCATCCCGACGGCAAGCAGTTTCTCGTCATCAAGCGGCTGCCCCAGGACGCGGGGCAGGATCCGTCGCACGTGGTCATCATCTTCGATTGGGCGGAGGAGCTCGGAAGAATATTGCGCGAGAGTTGATCACCGGCCGCTCCCTTCGGGGAGTCTCATGACGGCGGCCGGAAGCGAACTCACTCCTCTTCCGGGAAGCATGCGATTACTTCAAACGGCGCGGGATCTCCTGCGCGCGATCAAGAGTTCCAGCGGGATCGACGTCCAGGAAAAGGTGATCGATCTCCAGGCGGGGATCCTGGAGATGCAGGAGCAGATTGCGCAGCTGCAGAAGGAGAACCAGATCCTGCGCGAGCAGCTCTCCACGGCGGGCTCGCTGAGCTTCCGGAACAACTGCTACTGGCGCGCCGATCATCCCGACCCGGGGCCGTTCTGCGCGCGCTGCTGGGATCTGGAGAAGCAGCTCATCCACCTGAACCCGACCTTCGATCCGAAGGTCCTGGGCTGCGCCCGCTGCCGCTCCGCGGTGGAAGTCGCTTCGCCCTCCGAGACGCGGCATCACTGAGCCGCCGCGCGGAGCACGGCACGGCAGGAGGGCGCGTCCATTCCGGCGCTCCGGCGCCGCATCGCGAGAAAGGGGCCATCCGATGAAGAGCTCTCCGTCGGCGATGCGATCGGCGAGACCGCTGATCCTCATCGCCCTGCTTTCCCTCTCCACCCTGCCGGCCCTCGCCGCCGAATCGCGGCCGGCCTGGATGGCGGCTTCGCAGGCGGCCCTCGAGCCGGAGCTCGCCGCGAAATATGGGGCGGCGCAGGCGCCGCGCCTGCGGCGCGGGATGAGCCAGGTCGCCTCGTTCTGGCGCGATACGGACGGCGATCGAAAGGTCTTCGAGGAGTTCGTCCGCCAGAGCTTCGCCGGAGATCAAAAGACGCTCGACACGACGTTCCAGCGGTTCGAGGATCTCCTCGAGTCTCTGGACGGGCACATGAACGAGATCATTCTGGCGTTCAAGGAGCAGACCGATCTCGATCGCGGAGAGATTCTGCCGTTCGACGAGGTCTTCAGCGGCTACGACCCGTCGGCGCACGTCGGCGACGACTTCTTCGACAACAAGCTGGCGTTCGTCGTGCTCCTGAATTTCCCGCTGACCACGCTCGAGCAGCGCCTGACGGAGGGCCCGGGCTGGAGCCGCCGCGAGTGGGCCGAGGCGCGCCTCGCCCAGCGGTTCGGCAAGCGCATCCCGGCCGAGGTCAATCTCGCCGTGTCGCGCGCGGCGGCCGAGTCGGCGCAATACATCGCGGGATACAACATCTGGATGCATCATCTGCTCGACGATCGCGGGGGCCGCCTCTTCCCGCCGAAGCTGCGCCTGCTGTCCCACTGGAACCTGCGCGACGAGATCAAGGCGCGCTACAGCGACCGGGAAGGCGCGCTGCCGCGGCAGCGGATGATCCAGAAGGTGATGGAGCGCATCGTCACCCAGACGATCCCGGAGGTCGTCGTGGACAATCCGCACGTCGACTGGAACCCGATGACCAACGAGGTCCGTCCGGCGGCGGCGCAGGACAGCGACGCGCCGCCTCCCGCCGGGATGAAGGTGACGAACGCCCCCGAGCCGGACACGCGCTACGCGATGCTGCTCGGCGATTTTCAGGCGTCCCGCCGGGTCGATCCCTACTCGCCCCCGGCGCCGACGCTGATCGCCCGGCGCTTCGAGGAGGACCGGGAGATCCCGGAGCCGCGCGTCCGCCAGATGCTGGAGTCGCTGCTCGCGTCGCCTCACTTCGCCAAGACCGCTCGGCTGATCGCCAAGCGGCTCGGACGGAAGCTCGAGCCGTTCGACATCTGGTACAACGGCTTCCGCGCCCGGGGGGCGCACACCGAGGCGGAGCTGGACGCGATCGTCTCGAAACGCTACCCGACGCCCGACGCCTACCGCCGGGACATGCCCAACCTCCTCGTGAAGCTCGGCTTCCCCCCGGAAGACGCGAGGTACGTCACCGATCACATCGTCGTCGATCCGGCGCGCGGATCGGGGCATGCCTGGGCCTCCCAGATGCGCGCCGCCAACTCGCACCTGAGGACCCGCGTCGGAGCGCAGGGGATGGACTACAAGGGCTTCAACATCGCGGTCCATGAGATGGGGCACAACGTCGAGCAGGTCCTGTCGCTGAACCGGATCGACCACACTCTCCTGCGGGGCGTGCCGAACACGGCGTTCACCGAGGCGCTCGCCTTCGTCTTCCAGGACCGCGACCTGGAGCTGCTGGGGCTGCCGGCGCCGGACGCCAAGGCGGAGGCGATGAAGGTCCTCGACGAGTACTGGGGATCCTGCGAGATCTCGGCGGTCGCGCTGGTCGACATGGGCGTCTGGCACTGGATGTACGAGCATCCCGAGGCCTCGCCCGCGGCGCTGAAGGAGGCGACGGTCCGGATCGCGCGGGAAGTCTGGAACCGCTACTACGCTCCCGTGTTCGGCCGGAGGGACGTCGTCCTCTTCGGGATCTACTCGCACATGATCGACAGCTTTCTCTATCTCCCCGACTACCCGATCGGCCACCTGATCGCCTTCCAGATCAAGGAGCAGGTGAAGAAGTCGGGATCGATCGGGCCGGAATTCATGCGGATGGTGAAGATGGGCAGGGTCGCCCCCGATCTCTGGATGAAGAACGCGACCGACAAGCCGGTGGGTCCGGAGTCGCTGCTCGCGGCTACCGGCAAGGCGCTGTCGCAAATCCGATGAAAGCTCCCGCCGCGGGCGAAACGCTTTCCCACTACCGCCTCATCGAGAAGATCGGCGAGGGCGGCATGGGGATCGTGTTCCGGGCGCTCGACCTCCGCCTGGAGCGGGAGGTGGCGGTGAAGGTCTTGCCCGCCGGGACGCTGACGGACGAAGCGGCGAAGACGCGCTTCCGCCAGGAGGCGATGACTCTCTCCCGGCTGAACCACCCTCACATCGCCGTGGTGCACGATTTCGACTCGCGCGACGGAATCGACTTCCTGGTGATGGAGCTCCTGGAAGGCGAGACGCTCGCCGCCCGGCTGAAGAAAGGGTCGCTGCCGCCTGAACAAGTGCTGCGCTACGGCATCGAGATCGCCGAGGCTCTGGATCGGGCGCACCGGATCGGGATCGTGCACCGCGATCTCAAGCCCGGGAACATCATGATCACGCCCCACGGCGCCAAGCTCCTCGATTTCGGCCTCGCCAAGCTCCGCAAGCCGGAGGGAGATGCCGCCGCCGGCCTGTCCTCGTTGGCCACGGAGGCGCGGGAGCTCACGGCCCAGGGAACGATCCTGGGAACGTTCCAGTACATGGCTCCGGAGCAGCTGGAAGGAAAGCCCGCGGACGCGCGCAGCGATCTCTTCGCCTTCGGCGCCGTCCTGTACGAAATGTCGACGGGGCGGAAGGCGTTCGAAGGGAAGAGCCAGGCCAGCCTGATTGCCGCGATCATGGGGGGAGACCCGCCTCCGATCTCGAAGATCCAGCCGATGTCTCCTCCGGCGTTCGACCAGCTGGTGAAGACGTGTCTCGCCAAGGATACCGAGGAGCGCTGGCAGACCGCCCACGACGTGAAGCTGCAGCTTCAATGGATCGCGGAGGGCGGCTCCCAGGTGGGACTGCCGGCGCCGGTGACCGCGCGCCGTAGAGGGAGGGAGCGGTGGGCTTGGGCCGTGGCAGCGATATTGGCCCTCGTCGCCGTCGGTCTCGGCGCGTCGCTCTGGACGCGCAAAGCCCCCCCGCAGAGGGCCGTGCGCAGCTCGATCCTGCCGCCCGAAGGGGCGAAGTTCAATTTTCTCCGCCGTGCGTCGGGCGCGCTTTCCCTTTCGCCGGATGGACGTTACTTGACTTTTTCCGTGCTCTCGGCGGAAGGGAACCAATCTCTATGGATCCGGCCGCTCGACTCCGACACCGCCCGCCCTCTGCCCGGGACGAAGGGCGCCGAGTGGCCCTTCTGGTCTCCCGACAGCCGCTTCATCGCCTTCTTCGCCGACTCCAAGCTGAAACGCATCGACCTGACGGGCTCGCCCGCCGTGACGATCGCCGAAGCGGGGGATGGACGCGGCGGATCCTGGAATCGCGACGGAGTCATCGTGTTCGCGCCGACGACGGAGGCCGGAATCCACCGCGTCTCGTCCACGGGAGGCACCTCGACTCCCGTGACGCGGCTCGACGAGGAGCACGGCGAGACCACCCATCGCTGGCCCTCGTTCCTTCCGGATGGGAGGCATTTCCTCTATCTGGGAGCCTCGCACCAGCCGGGGAGGAACGAAGTCAATTCCGTCTACGCGGCGGAGCTGGGCTCCGGAAAGCCGAAGTTGCTCCTGCACGTGCGGTCCAACGTCGCCTATGCCTCCGGCTATCTTCTCTACGAACGGGACAGGGTCCTCATGGCCCAACGCTTCGACGCCGCAAGCCTTGCTCTGACCGGCGAGCCCGTTCCCCTCGCCGAGGGAGTCGACCTCGCTCCGGAGTTCTTTCGAGCCATCTTCGCCGTCTCGGAGGCAGGGCTTCTGGCCCTAAGGGCCGGCGGGGCGGAAGTCAATGCGCAGCTCAAGTGGTACGACCGCGAGGGCCGCGAGATCGGCAAAGTCGGCGAGCCCGGCGCCTACGATGGCATCGTGCTCTCTCCCGACGCAAAGCGGGCCGTGGTTTCGCTCAACAATCGGGACTCGGGCAGAGCCGATCTCTGGATGCTCGATCTCCTGCGGGGAGTCCGGACACGGTTCACGTTCGGAACGGCCAACGAATATGGACCCGTCTGGTCTCCGGATGGCACGAAAGTCGTCTACTCCGTCACGGCGAAAGCGGACGACCTCTTCGTGAAGCCTTCGGCGGGCGGACAGGAGGAGCCCTTCTTCCAGAACGCCGAGGACAAGCGGCCGACCTGTTGGTCGGGCGACGGCCGCCTGATCGTATTCGATACCAAAGATCTGAAGAGAGACACGCGATCCGACATCGCCTACGTTCCCGTCTCCGGAAACAAGGAGCCGAAGTTCTATCTGAAGACGGAATTCAATGAGACCGCCGGGCAGCTTTCGCCCGACGGGCGATGGATGCTCTACCTGTCGGACGAGTCGGGAAAAAATGAGCTGTATGCGGCCGCCTTCCCCGGGCCGGGAGGGAAGTGGCAGGTTTCGAGCGGCGGAGCGATCGCCGGAAAATGGGTCCGCGGCGGCGCGGAGATCCTGTACGCGGACTACGAATCGGGTGTGATGTCCGTCGGAGTCCGCGCCTCGGGCGCGAGCCTGGACTTCGACGCTCCCCGGCTTCTCTTCCGGATGAAGGCTACGCTCGGCGGAGACATCACCGCCGACGGGGAAAGGCTCATCCTCGCCGTGGGCCCCGAGATGGAAAAGGAAATCCCGATCTCGATCCTGTCGCATTGGCCCGCCTTGCTGAATCGATAGAACACTGGCCACGACGCCGCTCGCGCGCGCGTCTCATCAGCCCGTCATTTTCCTTCTTATCGCTTCCCATTCGCGTGACTTTGCACACACAGGCCGGTTTGTCCGCCTTCTGAGCGGCTGTTAGACTGTCCTGTTGAGTGCAGAGGAGATTCTCGGATGCCGATGAGCCGGAAAGCGAAGCGCGCCCTCATCGTGACGATCGGGCTCGTCGCGATCGCCGCCGCGGGCTATTTCATCTTCCTGCGCGTAGGTCAGCCGGCGGAGGCGAAGTACCGCGTCCAGCGCGTGGATGAAGGCGACGTCACGATGACGGTCACCGCCACCGGGACGATCTCGCCGGTGACGACGGTCCTGGTTGGCAGCCAGGTCTCCGGGATCATCGCCGGCCTGCACGCCGACTTCAACAGTCCGGTGAAGAAGGGCCAAGTCCTGGCCGATTTGGATCCCACCCCGTTCCAGGCGCAAGTCGAGCAGCGCCGCGCCGATCTGCGGCAGGTGGAGGTCCAGATGCAGAACGCCAGCGCGAGTTTTCACCGGCAGGAACAGCTTCTGGCCCAGAACCTCGCCTCTCAGGCCGACTTCGACGCGGCGAAGGCGGCCTACGACGGAGGCCGGGCGCAGGTCGATCAGGCGAGAGCGGCCCTCCGCCAGGCTCAAACCAATCTGACGTACACGAAGATCATCTCCCCCATCGACGGCGTCGTCGTCGACCGGCAGTACGACGTCGGGCAGACGGTCGCCGCCTCGTTCCAGGCTCCGACGCTGTTCACCATCGCCCAGGATCTGAAACAGATGCAGGTCCAGGCGGACGTCGATCAATCCGACATCGGCCGCGTCCAGGTCGGTCAGACCGCCCGGTTCACCGTCGACGCCTATCCCGAGGAGAACTTCAGCGGCAAGATCTCCCAAATCCGGCTCAACGCCACGGTGAACCAGAACATCATCACCTACCCCGTCATCCTGGCCGTCCCGAATCCGGAAGAGAAGCTGCGACCCAAGATGACGGCCGACGTCACCATCGAAGTGGCGCAGGTGCATGGCGTCCTGCGCGTGCCGAACGCGGCGCTGCGCTTCCGGCCGACCGACCAGTCTTCCGAAAGTCGTGGCGCCGCAGCCCGGGGAACGGCCAGTCAAGGGGCAGCGAATTCCGGACAGGGCCGGCCGCCTCGAGGCGGCGGTCTCGCCGCCGCGGCGGAGCCATTCGGGAGAGCGGGCGCGGGCAGGGCGCGAGGGCTCGGGACGCAGACCGTCTACGTCGATACGGGCGGGGATCGTCTGAAGGCGGTGTCGATTCGCACCGGAATCTCCGACGGCCGGTTCACCCAGGTCCTCGAAGGCGAGCTCAAGCCGGGAGATTCGGTGGTCGTCGGCCAGGAGACCGCCAAGTCCGATCGCAACGCCACGCCGCTGCCGATCGGAGGAGGAAGAATGCGTTGAGCCGCGCCCTGGTCGAAATCCGGGATCTCGTGAAGATCTACCGCATGGGCGACGTCGAGGTCCGGGCTCTCGACGGCGTGGATTTGAGGATCGACACGGGAGAGTTCCTGGCGATCATGGGCCCGTCGGGATCGGGAAAATCGACGCTGATGAACATCCTCGGCTGCCTCGACCGGCCCACCTCGGGAGTCTATGCCCTGGACGGGGTGGACGTGGCAGGCATGGACGCCGACCAGCGCGCGGAAATCCGCAACGCCAAAATCGGATTCGTCTTCCAGAGCTTCAACCTGCTGTCCCGGACCTCGGCGCTGGAGAACGTCGAGCTGCCGCTGCTTTACGGCAACGGCGTCCTGTCGGCCGACGAGCGCCTGGACAAGGCGCGCGCCGTCTTGCGGCGCGTCGGCCTCGAAGGACGGGAAGACCACGTCCCCTCCCAGCTTTCCGGCGGGCAGCAGCAGCGGGTGGCGATCGCCCGGGCCTTGATCTCCGATCCCGCCGTCATCCTGGCCGACGAGCCGACGGGGAACCTCGACAGCCGGACCACCCGTGAAGTGATGGCGATCTTCCGGGAGCTGAACGCGGAGGGTAGAACGGTCATCCTGATTACCCATGAGCCCGAGGTCGCGGAATTCGCGCAGCGCGTCGTGCACGTGCGCGACGGCAAGATCGTCGCCGACGATCTCGCCGGCTCCGCCCAGGCGGCTCCCGGAGGGGCAGCCGCAGGAAGGCTGCCGTGAAAGTCGGGCTGCTGCGCACCAAGAACATCCTGAAAGTCGGCCTCAAGGCGATCCTGCGCAACAAGATGCGATCGTCCCTGACGATGCTCGGCATCATCATCGGCGTGGGATGCGTCATCACGATGATCGCGGTGGCCTCCGGCGCGTCGCAGTCGATCCAGGCTTCCATCTCGTCGCTCGGAACGAACTTCATCATGATCTTTCCGGGCGCGGTCACACAGTCCGGCGCGCGGCTGTTCACGGGGGAGTCGAGGCTGACCGCCGCCGACGCGCTGGCGATCAAGGCCGAATGCCCTTCCGTGGCCTACGTCTCCGCCATCGCGCGAACCTCCGGCCAGGTCGTCGCGGGCGAGCTGAACTGGAGCACGACGATCTATGGGGCGGACGTCGACTGGCCCTTCATCCGCGCCTGGAACGTCGCGGACGGAAGCTTCTTCTCCGAAGCCGACGTCAAGTCGGGCGCGAAGGTCTGCCTGCTGGGCCAGACGGTGGCGGACAACCTGTTTCCGAGCGGCGGATCGATGGGGCAGATCGTCCGGATCAAGAACGTCCCGTTCCGCGTCGTCGGCGTCCTCGACAAGAAGGGGGGCTCGACCCAGGGAACCGATCAGGACGATCAGATCCTCGCTCCGTACACCACGGTCATGAAGCGCCTGACCGGAACGGAGCGGATCAACCTGATCCAGGCGGCGGCCGTCGCTCCCGATCGCGTCGAGGACGCGAAGAACGAGATCGAGGCGCTGCTCCGCCAGCGGCAGCGCATCCAGCCCGGCCAGGACAGCAACTTCATGATGCGGACGCAGGAGGAGATCGCCTCGACCGCGGCGGAGAACATCAAGACGCTGTCGCTCCTCCTCGGGTCGGTGGCGGCGATCTCGCTGCTCGTGGGCGGGATCGGGATCATGAACATCATGCTGGTCTCGGTCACGGAACGGACGCGGGAGATCGGCGTGCGCATGGCCATCGGCGCCAAGGCACGTCACGTCCTCGCCCAGTTTCTCCTCGAAGCGGTGATCCTGTCGATTGTGGGAGGAGCGCTCGGCGTGGTGCTCGGGATCGCCGCGTCGTACGCGGTCTCGTCTCTCGCGGGGTGGCCGGTCTCGGTCGGCGGCGTGTCGGTCGCGGCGGCGTTCGGCTTCTCGGCCGCCATCGGCATCTTCTTCGGCTTCTACCCCGCCCGCAAAGCGGCGGCCCTCGACCCCATCGAAGCGCTGCGCTACGAGTGATTCGCGTCCGGCGCGCGCCCGGCGCGGCGTCTTAGCGGTAGCCGAGATTCCCCGCCAGCCAGCGCTCCACTTCCGCGACCGGCATCGCCTTGCGCGCGGCGTAATCGGCCACCTGATCCCGACCGACCTTCCCCACCGAGAAGTAGCGCGCCTCGGGATGGGCGAAGTACCATCCGCTCACCGACGCGGCCGGGTCCATGGCGCACGATTCGGTGAGCACGATGCCGGCCGCGCCCCCCGGATCGAGAAGCTCCCAGAGCGTCCGCTTCTCGGAATGATCGGGGCAGGCCGGATAGCCCGGCGCGGGACGGATGCCGCGATATTTCTCCTTCAGCAGCTCCTCCTTTGACAGCCGCTCGTCGCGCCCGTATTGCCATTCCTGGCGCGCCTGCTCGTGCAGGCGCTCGGCGAAGGCCTCGGCGAGCCGGTCGGCGAGCGCCTTCGCCAGGATCGAGTGATAGTCGTCGTGGTCCCGCTCGAAGGTTTCGACCAGGGCCGGAAGGCCGACGCCCGCGGTGACGGCGAACGCCCCGAGATAGTCCGGCCGGCCTCCGTCTCGCGGGGCGACGAAATCGGACAGAGCGATCCGCGGCCGGGAGTCGCCGGTCTCCGCCTGCTGGCGCAGCATGTGGAGCCTCAGCGTCTCGCCCGCTCCTGACTCTTCCGGCCGAATCACCAGATCCTCGCCGTCGCTCCCGGCGGGAAAGAAGCCGTACACGCCGTGCGCCGCCAGGAGCTTTTCGCGAACGATCCGGTCAAGCAGAGCCCGGCCTGCTTCGAAGAGCTCGCGCGCCGCGGCTCCCCGTTCCGGATGGTCCAGAATCGCGGGATAGACGCCGCGCAGCTCCCAGACATGGAAGAAGGGGGACCAGTCGATGTAGGGGACCAGCTCTTCGAGCGGCTGATCCCGCACCACCCGGCGGCCGAGGAAAGCGGGCCGCGGCGGAGCGTAGGCGTCCCAGTCGAGCTGCAGCGCGCGCCGGCGGGCCTCGGGGAAGAGGAGGAGATCGCGCTCGGCCCCCTCCGACCAGCGCAGCCGGGCCGCCTCCTGCTCCTCGCGGATGCGCGCCGCGAACGCGGGGCGCGAGGTGTCGCTCACGAGCTGGCTCATCACCTCCACCGCCCGGGAGGCGTCGAGGACGTGCACCGTCGTCCCGCCGTAGACCGGGGCGATCTTCACCGCCGTGTGCTTGCGGCTGGTGGTGGCGCCGCCGATCAGCAGCGGCAGATGAAGGTTCCGGCGCTGCATCTCCGAGGCGACGTGGACCATCTCGTCCAGAGACGGAGTGATCAGGCCGCTCAAGCCGATCAGGTCGGCCTTCTCCTCGACCGCGGTCGTCAGGATACGATCGGCGCTGACCATCACTCCCAGATCGATGATGTCGTAGTTGTTACAGCCGAGGACGACGCCGACGATGTTCTTGCCGATGTCGTGAACGTCCCCCTTGACCGTCGCCAGGACGATGCGCGCGCGGGCCCGGGCCGCCGCCCCGGAGCTCTTCTTCTCCGCTTCCATGAGCGGCTCCAGGATCGCCACCGCCTTCTTCATGACGCGGGCGCTCTTGACGACCTGGGGGAGAAACATCTTCCCGGCTCCGAACAGATCGCCGACGACGTTCATGCCGGCCATCAGCGGTCCCTCGATGATGGCCAGCGGCGAGGGATAGGCCCGCAGCGCCTCGGCGATGTCTTCGTCGACGTGGTCGGCGACTCCCCGGACCATGGCGTGCTCCAGGCGCTTCTCGAGAGGCTCCCGGCGCCAGGCGTCGTCCTTGGCGCGGTCCACGGCCTTGGCGCGGAACCCGTCGGCGAACTCCACCAGCCTCTCGGTCGCGTCCGGCCGGCGGTTCAGGAGCACGTCCTCGACGCGCTCCTTGAGCTCGGCCGGGATGTCGTCGTAGACGGCGAGCTGGCCGGCGTTGACGATCCCCATGTCCATGCCGGCCTGGATGGCGTGGTAGAGGAAGGCGGCGTGCATGGCGTCGCGGATCGCGTCGTTGCCGCGGAAGGAGAAGGACAGGTTGCTCACGCCGCCGCTGACGCGGCAGTTCGGGAAGCGCCGCCTCAGCTCCCGCGTCGCCTCGAGGTAGGTGACGGCGTAGCTGTTGTGCTCTTCGATGCCGGTCCCCACGGCGAGGATGTTGGGATCGAAGATGATGTCGGCGGGGTCGAAGCCGGCTTCCTGGGTGAGGATGCGGTAGGCCCGCTCCAGGATCGAGACCCGCCGGTCGACGGTCGTCGCCTGGCCCTGCTCGTCGAAGGCCATGACCACGACGGCGGCGCCGTAACGGCGGATGAGGCGCGCCTGGCGCTTGAACTCCTCCTCTCCTTCCTTGAGGCTGATCGAGTTGACGATACCCTTCCCTTGAAGGCACTTCAGGCCCGCTTCCAGCACCGAGAACTTCGAGCTGTCCACGACGATCGGCAGGCGCGCGATCTCCGGCTCCGAGGCGATCAGGTTCAGGAAGGAGGTCATCGCCTTCTCCGAGTCGATCAGCCCCTCGTCCATGTTCACGTCGAGCAGGTTCGCGCCCCCCTGGACCTGCTGGCGCGCCACGGCCAGCGCCTCCTCCATCCGGTTCTCGCGGATCAGGCGGGCGAAGCGCCGCGACCCGGTGATGTTGGTGCGCTCGCCGATCATCGTGAAGTTGGAGTCGGGCCGGATCGTCAGCGGCTCGAGCCCGCTGAGCTGCGTCCGCTCCTCCGCCCGGGCCGGCCGGCGCGGCGGCAGGCCGCGCACCGCCTCCGCGATCGCCTCGATGTGCTCGGGGGTGGTGCCGCAGCAGCCGCCCGCGAGGTTCAGCCACCCTTCCTTGGCGTAGCCGGCCAGCAGCGTCGCCATCTCGCCGGGGCTCTGGCGATAGCGCCCCAGCTCGTCGGGAAGCCCCGCGTTGGGATAGCAATGGACCCAGATCGGGGCGAGCCGGGACATCTCCTCGAGGTGCGGCTCCATCTCCGCCGCGCCGAGGGCGCAGTTGAGACCGACGCCGAAAAGCTCGGCGTGGCGGATCGAGATCCAGGCCGCTTCCAGCGTCTGCCCCGACAGGGTCCGGCCGCTGCGGTCGGTGATCGTCAGCGAAGCGATCACCGGGACGCGCCGGCCGGTCTCGTCGAAGGCGCGCCGAATGGCGAACAAGGCGGCCTTGAGGTTCAGGGTGTCGAACGTCGTCTCGGGGAGGAGGAGGTCGACGCCGCCGGCGAGCAGGCCGAGGGCCTGCTCACGGTAGGCGCGCTCGAGGTCGTCGAAGCCGACCGCCCGGAACCCGGGGTCCTCGACGCGCGGCGAGAGCGACGCCGTCCGGCTGGTGGGCCCCATGGAGCCGGCGACAAAACGGGGGCGATCCGGCGTCCGGGCGGTAATCGCCGCCGCGGCGCGCCGCGCCGTTTCCGCCGCCGCCTGGTTGATCGCGAAGACGCTCGCTTCGAGCCCGTATTCCGAAAGCGACACGGCGGTCGCGTTGAAGGTGTTCGTCTCGATGATGTCGGCGCCCGCCTCCAGATAGCGCCGGTGGATCTTCTCGACGAGCGCCGGCTGGGTGATCGAGAGAAGGTCGTTGCACCCTTTCAGGTCGCGGGGGTGGTCCTTATAATGGCGCCCGCGGAAGGCCGCTTCGTCCAGGCCTTCCGCCTGGATCATCGTCCCCATGGCGCCGTCCAGGATCAACAGGCGCGTGGCGAGGAGGCGTTGCAGCTCGTCCAGCCGGCTCAAGAGATTCTCCGTAAGAGAGACTTCATTATCTTAGCCCGCGCGGCACGCGGCACGCCAACGGGACTCCGGCGGCCTGCCCCTTTCCCGCCGCCACGCGGCGACCGCCGAGCGAGGCCGCCCTGCATCCGGAGGCGCGCGGCCGCCCCTAAGACGCGGCTAACCCGAATTATTCACAAAGCTCCTACTGCGACCGCGGTTCTGGCCGCCCTGACGGGCGTCCTCGGGCCGCGGACCCTGCGACGTACCGTCAGTACGCCTCGGGTCCTCGCCCCTGCGGGCTCCCGTGATGGCAGCCATCTCCACGTTCTCGCTACGGACGTTCATGAATAACTCGGGCTAAGGAGCGCCTGCGCCGGATCCACCCCCGATGTCTGCGAGGAAGACTCCTTCCGCCGCGGGTACGAGCGGGGAAGCGACCCAGCCGCCGGCAGGGCTGAACCGCCGACCATCACGTACGGAACGGCCGGTCGAAGTGTTCGAATGGGCGGGACGTGCGTCCGGAGCTTGGCAGGTTGCCAAGAGCTCGCGAACCCCGGTCGAAAGATGTCAGTTGCCGGGCTCGTCTCCCGTGACCACGAACTTGCCCGCCTTGGTCCAACCGACGATTCCCGCCGGCATGATGTAGAGGTTGCGGTAGCCGAGATCGGCGGCCCTCCGGGCCGCGCGATGGCATTCCATTCAACGCTCGCTGTGGCAGTAGAAGACGAGGGTCGTGCTCTTGTCGGCGGGCAGGACTCCTTCTTTCATGTCCTTGCTCAGCAGGTGGACGGCGCCCGGAATGTGTCCTTCCCGGTACACGTCGTCGCTGTTGCCATCGTAGACTCGGACGCTGGGGTCGGTGATGAGCTTGCTGGTTTCCTCCACCGTAAGCCGCTTGAAAGGCTCGCTCTCGGCGCTCTTGCTTTCCTTGGTTGCGGCCGGCAGCCGGTGCACGAGCAGCAAGACGGCAGCCGCCAGGCCAAGACATCGGATGAGGGGTCTCGTCATGGGGATCCTCCTATGCGGGCGATGCGCTGCGAACCTCTTCACTGCTTCACGCTCTCCAGGAGCTTTTTCTCCGCGTCGCTGGGCGGCTCGAACCTTCCTCCCAGGTACTTCGCCAGGAACTCTTCGCTTGCGGCATTGAACGCCGTGCGGTTCTCGGGACGCGCGAAGCCGTGTCCTTCGTCCGGGAAGACGTAGTACACGACCGGCTTTCCGTTTTTGCGCATGGCGGCGACGATCTGATCACTTTCCGCTTTGTTCACTCTCGGATCGTTGGCGCCCTGACCGATGAGCAAGGGCATCTTGATGCGATCGGCCTGGAACAGCGGCGATTGCGTCCTGAGGAACTCCTCGTCCTCGCCCATGCGCTTGTGGAAGATCGCCACGAGGGTGGACCAGTAGGGGGGGATCGTCGCAAGCAGCGTGTTCAGATTCGATGGCCCCACGATGTCGACGCCGCAGGCGAAGGCGTCGGGAGAGAAGGCCGCGGCGGCGAGAGTGGCGTAGCCGCCGTAGCTGCCCCCCATGATGCAAACCTTGCCGGCGTCGGCGATTCCTTCCTTGACCGCCCACTCCTTGGCGTCGAGCAGGTCGGTATGCATGGCGCCGGCCCACTGGCGATCGCCGGCATTGAGGTACTCCTTTCCATAGCCGGTGGAGGAGCGGAAGTTCGGCTGCAGAACCGCGTAGCCGCGATTGGCCAGCCACTGGGCGTAGGGATCGTATCCCCACAAATCGCGGGCCCAGGGACCGCCGTGCGGGAAGATCACCATGGGCAGGTCTTTGGCTTCCACACCGGCGGGCGTGGTCAGGTAGCCGTAGAGGGTCATCCCGTCGCGCGCCTTGTACTGCATCGGCCGCACCTTGGCGAGCTTCTCCTTCTCCAGGGCCGGGCGGGCGCTGAAGAGCAGCGTGAGTTTCTTCGCAGGACGCTCGTAGAGATAGTAGTAGAGAGGCGCGTCATCCCCTTCCAGCGTCACGATCCAGCGGTCGTCGGAGAGATCGCGGCTCAGGTTGCTGATGTCGGCGGGGCGCGCCTTGCGGATCGCGTCCAAATCGGGCTGCAGGCTCTTGTCGAGCACCTGAAAATCGCGGCGCTCCCTCAGGAACACCACAGCTTGAAGCTTGTTGGTCTTGGGATGACTGACCACGAAGGAGACGTCGAACCGGGGGTCTTCGACCACGACCGTGCGCTTCCCCGTCGCTACGTCCACCGAGAGGAGGCGCGCGGCGTTGGCGTCCAGCGAAGTGATCACCAGCAGGCCTTTGTCGTCCGCCGTGAAGCCGACGAGCTTCCCCAGCGTCTCCTCCGGGCCCCACTTCATCAGCTCCCGCCAGGGGGATTTGACCGTGTCGCGCACCCGGATCACAGTGCCGCCCTCCGGAGTGGTCACCTGGGCGGCGCGGATCTGAAGAGCGTGATCCGCCTGCCAATCCAGGACATCCCCGGGGTTTTCCGTATCGAGGGCCAGCTCGCCGGTTCTCAGGCTCAGGCGGTGAACGTCGAACAGCTCCGCTTTGCGTTTGTTCAAGGTGATGAGCGCGGTGTCGGGCCGGCCGGGCTCCAGCGCCAGGAGCTCGCCCCGGGTCTTGTCGAAGGGCGTGAGGTCGCGGGTTTTCCGCGTGGCGACGTTGGCCTGGTTCACGTGCCAGTTCTCGTCGCCGTTCTGATCCTGCGTGTAGAGAACGTTCTTCGAATCGAACTCCCAATGCAGGTTGCGGATGCCGCGTTTGCGGTCCTGGGTGATCACCCGATCGTCGTTCTTCCCCAGAGTGCGCACCCAGATGTTGAGCACCCCGTGGTCAGGCGCGAGATAGGCGAGCATCCTGCCGTCCGGCGAGATCTCCGGGGAGGACCGCTCCGGATTGCCGAACAGGACGCTGCGGGGAATGAGCGGAGCCTGCGGTTGCGCCAGGGCGGCGGACGCCATGAGCAGCAGAAGCGCAAAGCACGGCAGACGGTGGAGGCGTTTCATCATGGTCTCCATGATTCTAGGGAAGAACGAGCTGGATCACCGGTGGCGGCGAGCTTCGCAGCGTCCCTGTTCTGATTCTGCGTGTCGTCAAGTATACGGCATGGACTCGGCTTTGGTTCATCATCAGGCTGAAGCGGCGGAACAGGTGGGCGGTTGGTGATGGACAAGCGTCGGGAGAAGACGTGCGCCTTCGCCCGGCGCCACGCCGATTACCAGGCTGTGGCAGATTGGGTTATCGCCGGCCCTTCGAAAGCTCAGTTGGACGGCCGCTGAGGGTTCCTACTCGTAGCGCAGCGCGATCATCGGGTCGACACGGCTGGCGCGGCGCGCCGGCAGGTAGCAGGCGGCGGCCGCCACGGAGAGCATCAGCGCCGCGATGCCCGCGAAGGTGACCGGATCGGTCGCGCTCACCTGGTAGAGCAGGCTTTCCATCCAGCGCGTCAGCGCCAGCGCCAGTCCCAGCCCGAGCGCCGTCCCGGCCGCCGCGAGACGCAGTCCCTGTCGGAGGACCAGCTGGAGGATTTGCGGCTGGCGCGCTCCCAGGGCCATCCGGATGCCGATCTCCTGGGTTCGCCGGGTGACGGCGTACGACATCACCCCGTAGATGCCGACGGCGGCGAGAACGACGGCGAGCGCCGCGAACGAGGCGAGCAGGAGCAGCGTCCACCGCCGCGGCGCGAGCGTGTCGGAAAGCACCCGCTCCATGGGCGCGATGGTCACGGCGAGGTCCGGGTCCGCCTCCCGGACCGCGGCGCGCAGGGCAGGGGCGGCGGCCGGGACGTCGCCGCGCAGGCGGGCCAGGATCGAAGCCCGGCCCGACGGCACCTGCGCGAAGGGAAAGTACATCGTGGGGGGCTCGTCGCGCTCCAGGGAAAAGGTGCGCACGTTGCCGACGACGCCGACGACCTCCCGCCAGACGGTCCGGCCGATTCGCTTGCCGAGGGGATTCTCGTTCGGCCAGTACTGGCGCGCCATCGACTCGTTGATCAGGATCACCAGGGGAGCCTGCGCCGTGTCGCGGGAATCGAAGCCGCGTCCGCGGAGCAGCTTCACCCCGGCCACCCGCAGGTAGTCGGGGGTGATCGAGCTGAACCAGGCCGAGGGGCGGTGGCCGGGCGCCGGCTCGGGGCGGCCTTCGATGCGGAAGCTGGTGTCGGTGTTGTCGCCGCCGAAGGGCAGGTTGCTGATCGCCGCCGCTCCCGCGATGCCCGGCACGGCGGCCATCCGCTCCAGCAGGCCCGCGAAGAAGGCCTCGACTTGCGGGTTCTCCGGATATTTCGCGTCGGGAAGGGACAGGCTCAGGGAGAGCAGGCCTTCGGGCTTCAGCCCCGCATCGGTGCTGAGCAGCGAATGGAAGCTCTTCAGGAGAAGACCGGCTCCGACCAGCAGCATCAAGGAGAGCGCGACTTCGGCGACCACCAGCGTGTTCCGAGCCCTCGAGCGTGTCTCACCCGCCGCCAGGCTCCCTTCGCGCATCGAGGCGGCGAGGGCCGGTCGCGAGGCCTGCAGCGCGGGCGCCAGGCCGAACACCAGGCTCGTGCCCAGCGACAGCAGGAGCGTGAAGCCCAGCACCCGGAGATCGGGCGCCACGTCGAAGTAGGCGCCGAGATCAGCCGGCAGGCCGCTTCGCAGGAGATCAACTCCCCACATCGACAGCGCCAGCCCGGCGATCCCGCCGAGGACACCGAGGACGAGGTTCTCCGTCAGCAACTGCCGGACGATCCGGCCGCGCGAGGCGCCGAGCGCCCTGCGGATCGCCATTTCGCGGTGGCGTCCCGTCGCCTTGGACAGGAGGAGGTTCGCGACGTTGGCGCAGGCGATCAGCAGCACGAACCCGACGGCGGCCAAGAGCACCAGGAGTGGACGGCGCGCCTCGCGGGCGAAGTTCTCCCGCAGAGGAACGATCCGCGCTCCGATCCCGGTGTTGGTGTCGGGATACTGATCCGCCAGGCGGCGGGCGACGACGCTCATCTCGCTCTGGGCGCGCTCCAGCGTCACGCCCGGCTTCAGGCGTCCGACGATGCGGATCACCGCGTTGCCGCGCCCGGTTCTCGCGGCCTGCATCGGCGACCAGAGCTCCGCTCCGGGGACCACCGGAAACCGGAATCCCGCCGGCATCACTCCGATCACGGTGCAGGGTATTCCGTTCAGCGTCAGGCCGGCGCCGAGGATCCCCGGGCTTCCTCCGAAGCGGCGCTGCCAGAGGCCGTGGCTGAGCAGCACGGCGCGCGCCGCGTCCGGCACGTCCTCGGCGGGGAGAAAGTCGCGGCCCAGAGCGGGTGCGACGCCGAGCGTCGCCAGCATGCCGCGGGTGACGACCGCCCCCGTCAGCCGCTCGGGCTCGCCTTCCCCCGTCAGGGTGGGGGTCCACTCGTTCAGGGCGGCCATCGATTCGAAGCTCTTGCCCTGATCGCGCCAGTCGTAGAACGTGGCGGGATTCGTCCATTCGCGCTCGGGGCCGCCGCGCTTCGACCAGTCGTCCCAGATCATGACCAGACGGTCGGGGTGGGGATAGGGAAGCGGGCGGAGCAGCACGCCGTTGAGGATGCTGAACAGGGCGGTGTTCGCGCCGATCCCCAGGGCGAGCGTGAGAACGATCATCAGCGCGAATCCCGGCGACTTCCCAAGAACGCGCAGCGCGTGGCGGAGGTCCTGGATCATGGTTTCCACGTTCGATCTCCCGCGAGAGTGCGCCTGAAGGGATGGGCCTGAATGAGCGGCCCTGCCGCTGCAGGATGCGTGCCGTCCGAAGCGCGCGCTAAAAGTCTCATTTCAGGAAGCTTGGGCAGGTCCGGCCGGGACGGCGCGGCGTCCGGGCGTCCGGGGATGGGACGCGGCATCCCGAGAGCGGACAATTCTCGCCCCCCACCGCCCGGAGGCGCCGGGCGGCTCGCCGGGTCAGGGCCGCGAGGAAAGCAGCCAAAGTTTTTTTGCCGCTTCGCGGAAAGGGCCATCAACCGCCGGTTCCCGGAGCCGCATGACACGCGCGCCGCGAAGCCGCTATGATCCGGCGCCGTCTCCTTTCGGGACCGCCCCCGAGCTCCGGAGGACCCATGCCACCCTTGCGCACCACCCGCCTGCTGTTGCTGAGTCTTTGGATCGCATCCCCCCTCCGTGCGGCCGAGCCACCGCTGGCGCGCGTCCCGGCGGGCTGGGCGACCCCTGCCGAGGGGAGCGCTTATCGGACGACGCCTCGTTACGAGGAGACGATGGCCTATCTTCGGCGGCTCTCCAAGGCGGCGCCGAAGGAATTGAGACTACAGACGTTCGGCAAGACGGGCGAGGGCCGAGACCTCGTGGCCGCGGTGGCCTCGAAGAACGGCGTGTTCGACCCGGAGAAGCTGCACGCCGCGGGCCGCCCCATCGTCATGATCCAGAACGCCATCCACGCCGGGGAGATGGACGGCAAAGACGCGTGCCTGGCGCTTCTCCGCGACATGCTCGTCACCCGCGAACGGGCCGCCCTGCTGGACAAGGCGGTGGTCGTGATCCTCCCGATCTACAACGCCGACGGCCACGAGCGGTTCGGCCCTTTCAACCGCATCAACCAGAACGGGCCGGAGGAGATGGGATGGCGGACCCAGTCGCAGAATCTCAACCTCAACCGCGACTACATGAAGGCGGACGCGCCGGAGACGCGGGCGTTCCTGAGGCTCTGGAACCGCTGGCGGCCCGATTTCTTCGTGGACGACCACGTCACCGACGGAGCGGACTACGCGTACGACGTCACCTACTACCTCGAGACCGGCCCCGAAAGCTGGGCCGCCGCCGCCGATTGGCAAAGGAGCGTCGTGGCGCCGGCGCTGGAGGAAGGCGTCACCCGGGCGGGGCACGCCATCTCCCCGTTCATCGCGTTGAAGGATGACGCCGATCCGAGCAAGGGGCTGACGAGCTGGCCCTCCACCCCCCGCTTCTCCACCGGCTACGCGGCGTTGCGGAACCGGCCCGCGCTGCTCGTCGAGATGCACATGCTCAAGGATTACCGGACGCGCGTCACGGGGAATTATGAAATCCTGCGGGCTCTTCTGGAGCTGCTGAACCGGGACGCGGAGAAGCTCGTGAGAATGAACCGCGCCGCGGACGAGGCGATGATCGCCGCCGGCCGCGCCGGCGCCTGGGAGCCTTTCCCGATTCGCGTGGAACCGGGGGAGGAGACGAAGAAGATGCCCTATCGGGGGGCGCGCTACCGCCGCAGCCTCAGCGAAGTTTCCGGCTCGATGCGAATCGAGTATCTGCCGGAGACCGAGGAGACGGAGATTCCCCGTCCCACCGTCCTCAAGGTCAGCCGCTCCGTCCGCCCGCCCGCCGCCTACCTCGTCCCGGCCCAATGGACGGCGGTCGTCGAGGTGCTCGAAGCCCACGGCTTGAGGCTGCGCCGGCTCGCCTCCCCCTGGACGGGCGAAGTCGAGACCTACCGCTGCGAGGGGATGAAGTGGCTGGATCATCCCTACGAGGGACGGCAGGTGCTCTTCGCGCCGCCGGAGAGCCGGACCGGGCAGGCGCAGGAGGGATGCTCCCCCGTGAAGGAGACTCTGTCCTTCCCGCCCGGGTCGGTCCTCGTCCCTTTGGACCAGCCCGCCGCCAAAGTGGCGATCCACTTCCTGGAGCCGGAGGCGCCCGATTCGGCGGTGTCCTGGGGGTTCTTCAACGCCGTCTTCGAGCAGAAAGAGTACGCCGAGGCGTACGTGATGGAGAAGCTGGCGCGCGAGATGCTGGAGAAAGACCCGGCGCTGAGGACGGCGTTCGAGGCGAAGCTGGCCGAGGACAAGGAATTCGCCGCAAGTCCCGAAGCCCGTCTCGCCTTCTTCTACCGCCGTTCTCCCTGGTGGGACCGGCGGTTCGGACTCTATCCGGTGGCCCGCCTGGAGAGCGTCGACCGCCTCCCGCTGGCGGCCGCGAAGTAGGACCTCAAGGAAAAGCGTCCGGCCGGGCGCCCTCCGCGATCATCTCGGAGAGCTCCCGATCGTATTCCGGCGCGAGACGGGACCAGGCGAAGCGCATCACGGCCCGGCGACCGCCGTCCGGATCCCCCTCCCAGAGATTGCCGGCGTCGAGGCGCCGCGCGAGAAGCTCGAGGGCCCCGGCCAGGTCGCCGGCCCCCCCGGGGTAGAGGAAGCGTCCTCTCGCCTCCTCCCCGGCGTCCTGGAGGATCTCGGGATAGGCGAGCCGATCGGGCAGCATCGGATACGCGCCGGCGGCGATCGCCTCGGCCACGCCGATCCCGAAGAAATCGTGCTCCGCGGTCGATACCACGACGTCCGCCTCGAGCAGCGCCGCCCGGTACTCCGTCCGCTCCAGGTATCCCCATCGAAGAACCCGGTCGGCGAAGCGACCGCGCCCCCGGTCCAAGGCGGGATCGATCGGGGAGGCGTTGCCGCCGCCGAGGACGGCGATTCGGAAGTCGACGTTCCTCGCCGCGAGGCGCTCGAGCGCCTCGAAGAAGACGCCGGGCCGCTTCTCGCGCTCCCAGCGCGCCGCCCAGAGGATCCGCAGCGGGCCCGGCTGCCGCCGCGCCCCGCGGGCCGGGAAGGAATCGATCCCGGGAGGGCGGATCCGGGACTTCTCGCGGATGCGCTCCACCGCGCCGGGACAACGGTGATCCGGCATCCGGCGCAGCAGCGCCTGCAGCCCGGCGAGAAAGGACTCGAGGTGGAAGGCGGAATTGAACCAGACGCGATCCGCCGCCAGGGCCGCGTTCATGTTCGAGAAGCCGAAGTGATGGTCCCGCTCCTGATCGTACTCGACGGGATAGGTGATCTGGTTCTCATGGAAATAGAGCAGGGCCGGCAGGCTGCGGACGGACCGCGGCGCGAGACCGCGGAATTCGGCCAGGTTCAGCATGTCGGAAGCGACGAGGAGGTCCCAGCTCGCGGCGTCCCCCAGGCCGGCGACCTGGCGGGCCATCGTGTAGGGGGCGTGGCGCATGCGCCACTTCCACTTCGTGGCCGGCAGGGTTCGGAGCGTCCAGAGGTGGCGGCTGCGCGCCGCCCAATCGTCCAGGAAGGCGCGGTGGCTGCCGCCGTAATAGGGCTCCAGGGCCAGGATGTTCATCGAAAAACAGCGCCTCCGGCTCGGAGAAGGGAACTCCCCGAGGCATTTCATCCGGACTTTGCGTATAATTCAAGTATCCTCGAATCAGGGGTCGCGAACGATGGGCCTTTTTGACCGGCGCCGCAACGTGCCGGAGTGGAAACATGATGATCCGGCCGTGCGGCGAGCAGCGGTGGCCGACTTGAACGACCCGGCCCTGCTTGCCGAGGTGGCGCGGACCGACGGCGACGAGCGGGTGCGCGAAGAAGCCGTCGGAGTCCTCCACGGCCTGGCGCTGGAGGGGGATCTCGACACCGCCTGGGCGGCGCTGGAGGGCCTCGTCGAGCGGCGGCATCTCGTTTCGGTCGCCCGTTCTTCCGTGAACGAGGCGGTCAGCCGCGAGGCCCTGGAGAGGCTGCAGGATCCGAGGGCCTTGGGTAGCGTGGCCCGACACGGCCGCCACGTCGGCGTCTGCCTGGCGGCGCTCCGGGGAATCGCCGACGCCGCGGAGCTGGCTTCGGTGGCCCGCAAGAGCGACCACTCCGAGGTCGCCCTCGCGGCGCTGGATCGGATCGCCTCCCTCGACCCTTCCTCCCACGAGGGCACCTCGCTCGAAGACATCCTGGCTCCGGTCGCCGAGCGGGCGAAAGACAAACAGGCCGCCAAGAAGGCGCGCGCCATGCTGGCCTCCGGCCGGACGGAGCGCGCCGCGGAATCGTCCCGCCCGGGCACCGACCGGCGCCGGCAAATCGAGATCTGCGGAAGGATGGAGGAGCTCGCGCAGTCGGAGGGGTCGAGCAGCCTCGCGGCCGGGATTGCCGAAGTACGGGAAGCCTGGATCGATCTCCTTCCCGACGTCGACGACGATGTCGCCGAGCGCTTTCAACAGGCGCTCCACGCCGCGCGGGAGCGGCTGGTCCGGAACCAGACGGAGCTCGAGGAGCGGCGCAAGCGCGAGCAGGCCGAGGAGGAGTTCGCCGCCCGGAACATCGCGCCGCGGCGGGCCCTGTGCGAAAAGCTCGAACAAGCCCTCCCGCCGCAGGCCGAAGAGGCGCTCCGCGAGGCCCGCTTCGAATGGGATCGTCTCGGCTTCCTGGCGACCGAGGAGGGCGAGGCGCTGCAGCGGCGCTTCGACGCCGCGGCGAGCGCCTGCGAATCCCGCCTGGGCGCGTGGCGATCGGAGCAAACGGCGGAGAAGGTGCAGCAAGAGAAGGAAGAGGCGCGCCGGCAGAAGGAGCAGCGCAGCGAGGAGAACCGGCAGAGACTGTCGGGTCTCGTCGCGGAGGGGGAAAGGCTGGCCCGCGCCGAGAAACCTTCCCTCAAGGCGCTGACCCGCGCCATGAAGCAGATCCAGTCTGCCCTGGACGAGCCCGGCCCGCTCGCCTCGCGCTCCGAGCAGTCCGCCCTCGAGAAGCGGATCAAGGCGATCCAGGCCGATCTCATGCCGAAGTTCCTCGAGGCGAAGAACCGCGAGGACTGGGAGCGCTGGGCCAATACCGGCGTCCAGGAGGATCTCTGCGCGCAGGCGGAAGCGTTGCGCGGGCTCGACTCGCCGCTGGAGGCGGCCCGCCGGTTCGCGCCGCTCCAGGAGCAATGGAACAAGGCGAGCCGCGCGTCCGGAGACCGGGCCCAGGACATCTGGACGCGCTTCAAGGCGATCCGGGACGCGATCCGGACCCGCGAAGAGGAGTTCCGGCAGGAGCAGTATTCCAAGAAAGAGGCGCTGTGCGCCAAGGCGGAGGCGCTCGCGGAGTCGACCGACTGGATCAAGACGGCCACGGAGCTCCAGGCCCTGCAGTCGGAATGGAAGACCCTGGGACCCTCGCGGCCTTCCCGGGACCGGGCGATTTGGGAGCGTTTCCGCAAGGCCTGCGACACTTTCTTCACCCGCCGCAAGGAGAACCTGAAGCAGCGCCGGCACGAGATGGCCGCGAACCGGGAAGCGAAGCTGTCGCTGTGCGCCCAGGCCGAGGCGCAGGCCGATTCGTCCGACTGGCAGGCGACGGCCGCGGCCCTCAAGAAGCTGCAAGCCGACTGGAAGGCGATCGGGCCGGTCAGCCGCAGGGAGTCCGAGCTTCTCTGGCAGCGATTCCGCGCGGCGTGCGATCGGTTCTTCGAGCGCTACAAGCGGCGCGGCGACATCGAAAAAGCGGCCCGGACGGCCGAGCTCGAGGCCCTCATCGCGGAGCTCGAAGCGCACCTTCCCGGAGGAGAGCGCGCGCCGGCCGGCCCTCCCGAGGGGCTTCAGCATCTCCTGAGCTCCGCTGTGGATCGCTGGAAGCAGGCGAGCGTCCCGCCCCGGGAGAGGACCGCCGAGCTGGAGGATCGCTTCCGCGACGCCCTGGATCGCCTCGTGCTCGCCTATCCCGAGTCGGTGCGCGGCTCGGCGTGGGACGTGAGCGAAAACGTCCGGAAGCTGGAGGAGCTCTGCGGGCGCGTGGAGAAGCTCGCGACGCCGGGCCTGCCGGCCGTGGAAAGCGGCGCGTCGCCGGCCGAGCGGCTGGCGGCCCATTGGGTGGACGCCATGGCCGCCAACACGATTGGCGGAGGTGCGAAGAAGGACGAGTCGAAATCCCGGGCGGCCGCCGAGGAGGCCCGGAGTGCCCAGGCGCTCTGGCAGCGGGCCGGCTACGTCCCCGCCAGGCTTCGGGCCGATCTCACGGCCCGCTTCGAGCAGGCCTGCCGCCGCATTCTGGGAGACGCCGAGCCGAAGCGTCCCGCGGAGGCCGCCCGCCGCACGGGAGATCCAGCGCGCCGGCCGGCGCGCCGCCCCGAGACGGCCGCCGCCCCGGGCTCGGAGCCGGAGGCCCCGCCTACTTCAGCGGCACCAGAGGACGAGGACGCACCGGCGGCGCAGGGAGGAGAACCGGGGGGTTCTTCGCGATTCTCTCCAGGAGATCCTTGATCGCGTAATCGAGCTGCACGTCCTTGCCGTGCAGGAATCCGTCGGGCCCAAGGTCAAGCTGAACGTCGGGATCGACGCCGTGACCTTCGATCATCCAGTCCTTTCCGCGCGGATCCCACCCTCCGAATTCGGGCTGCGTCGTGACCCCGCCGTCCCGGAATTTCTTGTCGCCGCGAAACCCGACCCATCCCCCCCAGGTCCGGGTGCCGATCACCGGCCCCAGCTTGAAGTCCTTGAATTCCTGCGCCAGCGTCTCGCAATCGCTGCCGCCCTGGCGGTTGATCAAGACCGCCATCGCCCGGTTGGAGGTGCGATCTGGGGTCGTCGCGATACCGCCGTAGCGGCTGCCTCCGACCGAAAGGAGCTTCCGGTCGAGATGGGCGACGATCATCGGCGCCACGAATCCTCCGTGGTTCCACCGGTCGTCGATGATCAGCCCCTCCTTCCTCCATTGCGGCGGGTAGTCGCGGGCGAACTGCCGGAGCCCCATGCCCCCCATGTCGTAGAGGTGAAGGTACCCGATCTTCCCGTGACTCATCTTGTCCACGTACTCGCGGTTCTCCCGGATCCATGTGGCGTAGCGGATCGGGATGTCGTTCGGAACGGGCTTGACGACGATCCGCCTCGCCCCCTGCAGCTTCGGCGCGTCGTTCACCGATAATTCCACTTCCACGCCGGCGCGGTTCGCCAGCCGCCGCAGGTAGTCCTCCCCCTTGACCAGTGGCTTCCCGTCGATGGCGACGAGCCACGTCCCCGCCCGGACCTTGAGGTCCGGCCGGGCGAGCGGGGAGGAAGTTCCCGGAGTCGGATAGTCGCCGTCGTAGATCTTGGCGATCCGCCAGAACCCGGTCGCCGGATCGTAGTCGAGGTCGGCGCCCAGCAATCCGGTCCCCACCGTCTTCCCGCGGTGCAGGTCGCCTCCCCAATGGTAGGCGTGGCCGACGCTCAGCTCGCCGAGCATCTCCCCGAGCAGGTCCTCCAGATCGTCGCGCGAGGCCATCCGATCGGCCAGCGTCCCGTATTGTTTCCAGACGCCCTCCCAATCGACGCCGTGCATCCGGGAATCGTAGAAAAAGTCCCTCTGGAGCCTCCAGGCCTCCCGGAGCATCTGCTGCCACTCCTGGCGCGGGTTGATGCGGACCGTCCAGCCCTCGAGGTCGATGCGGTTGCTTTCGCTGTCGGGGTCGTCGGGATCGGGCTTCGGGGCGGTGGCCGCTCCCGCCTCGACCCTGAAGAAGCCCGCTTTCGTGCGATAGACCAGGACCTCGCCGTTGCCGGAGACGTCGTATCCCAGGACCTTGGAGGCCAGCGTCGTCGCTTTCTCCTTCTCCAGGTCGTAGGTCTTGAGATCGGCGGGCTGCTCGTCGTCATCGTCGTCCTCGCCCTCGGGCGGCATCATCCCCTGGGTCTCGAAGCTCAGATAATGGAGCTTCCCTTCCACGGCGCGCAGGGCGTCATAGGCTCCGGGCGCCACCGGGACTTCCGCGACGCGGCCGGCGATCCCCTCGAAGTCGATCCGGATGGGCGACGCCGCTTTCTCTTTCGCCTTCCCCTTCTTCGAATCCTGCTTTTCCTTCTTCTTGGAGGCGTCGGAGTCGTCCTTCTTCTCCTCGGCAGGGGTCAGGTCGCTGCGCGGCGCGAATGGGAGCTTGCCGTCAGTCTGCAGCGCGACCACCACGGGCAGGGAGGATTTGCTGATGATGAAGCGGGCCTCGAGCCGGTCGAGGTAGGGATTGATGAAGCGATCGGCGAGGAAGTAGAGGTATTGGCCTTCCGGATCCCACGCGGGGGAATAGGCATTGAACATCGGGTCGCTGATCTCATGGCTCTTGCGCGTCTGGCTGTCCCAGATCTTCACTTGATTCAGGCCGTTCTCCAGGAGGACCGCGTAGGCGAGGTAGCGGCTGTCGGGAGACCAGTCGTAAGAGCGGATCTCCCATTGCCCGCGGTCCACGACGATCGGCGTCCCGCCCGTCGACTCGGAGACCTGGAGGCGGCACTTCTCGTCGCCCCAGGCGAGCTTGCGGCCATCCGGGGACCAGGCGGGCGGATAGTGCCAGCCGGGCTCGACGCGGCCGACCTGCCGGGGCTCCGCGCCGTTGTCCGAGGCGTGCAGAAGAAGCTGCTCCTCCCCCTTCACCTCGGTCCATGCCGCGATCGTCTTCCCGTCGGGAGCGAAGGCGGGGAACTTGGTGCGGGCGAGGCTGTCCTCGGTGACGCGGCGGATGAGACCCTTCTTCTTCGTGCGGGTGACGAACAAATCGCCCCGCGTCTCCAGGACGATGCGCTCTCCGTCCCGCGACAGACCCCAGGATTCGAGCGTGGCCATCGGATCCGCGAAGCGCTCGCGCACCTGAAGGCGGTCGCTCGGCAGCTGAACGGAGACCTGGGAGTTCTTTCCCGAGGCCAGGTCGTACGACCAGAGATCCATCTTGTGCTGATAGACGATCCGGCCGTCTCCGAGCGAAGGCCACCGGACGTCGTAGTCGTCGAACGTGGTCAGGCGCTTCACGTCGGAGCCGTCGGGCTTCATCGAAGCGAGGTTGGGGCGCCCCCAGCGATCGGTGAGGAAGTAGATCCGGCCGTCGTCCGCCCACATCGGATAGGCGTCCTTGCCGTCGTATTTCGTGACCTCGGTGAAGGCGAGCGGCTCGACGGTGCCGATGTAGATCTGCTCCGCCTGCCCCCCCTTGTAACGCTTCCAGTTGTGGAACTCGAGCCCGAACTTCTGCATGGCGATGCGGCGGCCCTTCGGCTCGAAGCTGAGCCAGGCGGCCGGTTCCAGGGGGATCATCCGCGGGATTCCGCCCTCCGCGGGCACGGCGTAGACCCGGAAATCGGAATGGGGATGGTCCCGCCGGCTGCGGAAGAGGATCTTGCCGTCGTTCGTCCAGCCGAGCGCCTGGTCGGGCATCGGGTGGAAGGTCAGGCGGCGGGGCTCGCCGCCGGCGGAGGACATCACGTAGACGTCGTCGTTACCTTCGTATTGCGCGGTGAAGGCGATCAGCTTGCCGTCGGGAGAGAGGTGAGGGAATTTCTCCTCGCCTTCGTAGGCGGTGAGGCGCGTCGCGATCCCTCCTCCCGCCGGGATCTTCCACAGATCGCCCTCGGAGGCGAAGACGATGATGCCGCCTCCCTGGCTCGGATAGCGATAGAAGCCGTCCACGGGGACGTCCGCCCCGCGCGCGGGCGAGGCCTGGGGCATAAGGATGAAAAGGAGCAGCGAAGCGACGGCGAAGATACGGAGCGGGGGGGGAGCGATCACGTGTCCTCCGGTTGGAAATGCCGGCATTCTATCCGAGGCGGGAGAGTTGTGAAAGTGGGGTTGGCGTCCGGGATTCCACGCCACGCGCGGAGACGCGTCACCGCCACGCGCCGCGCCGGGCCCGTCGGGCTCGGCGCGGCGAGGAGGAGAGTGCTCTTTGGGGGAGGCTAGCTCTTCTTGACTTTCTGGAGGTTGGCCAGGATCTGATCGATACGGCGGCTGTCCGCGGGCGTCGGGTGGTTTTTCTGCATCTCGAGCAGCTCGGCCTCGATCCGATCGAGCTCTTCGAGGGCGGCCCGGGCGCTCGCGGTGGTGTCGGCGCCGGTCAATCCGGCGCTGCGGCTCGCCTGATAGTAATCATGGGTCGCGCTGACGAACTCTCCCTCGAGACGGGCGAGGTTCCTGCCCTCGGCGGAGAGCGGGGTGGTCGGGATGAGAGCCGCCTCTCCCGTCGTGATCCAGTTGAAGGCGATCAGGCCCAAAAGCCCGGCGAACACTCCGATGAGGACCTTTTTGCTCATGGTGTCTCCCGTCATGGACTCTTCTCTACGATCCTCCGGGAAACGTAGGGCGGGGGCGCGGCTTGGGCAAGGCGATCACGAATTTGTAGCCCATCTGGCAGGAATCGGTGGAACACTCCACCGCGCGACACGTTCCTCACGCGATGCCGAGAGCAATCAGCAGGCGCCAAAGTAGGCTGACTGAGCTGCTAAAACTCCTGACACTCCACGCCTGGTCGTACGAAGCGGCAAGTCTCTTCTTTCGTTTTTGAGCGGGCGCCGCGCCTTATCGGACGAAAGAACCAGGGGTTCCACAACCGTCGGGTTGACGCAATCCTCGCTATCGGATCCCCAAACCGGGCTTATAATTCCCACCCGTTCAAAAGCCGAATGCCTGGAATACGTCAAAGGGTTGTGGACGACATGCGCCCGCTCAGCCTGCGCAAACAGATGGATGCCCAGGGTTGAGGCGCGGCCGGCGGAGGGTCATGACACTCAGACACCCCAGTTCCCCCACGGGCGCCTTGCTGCGCGCCGTCCTGCTTATCGCCATCGCGACGGCGAATGCCGTCGCCACCGGGTGCTCCTCAGCCTCCTGGGGATCGCCTGCCTCCCGCGGCGGCCAGATCGCCGTGGCCGGGCTCGGGGAGCGCGTCACCGTCCGGCGCGACGGACGAGGCATTCCGTACATCGAAGCGGCGAGCGAGCACGACCTCTTCTTCGCTCAGGGATTCGTTACGGCGGCCGACCGGCTCTGGCAGATGGATCTGCTGCGCCGCACCGCGCGGGGCGAGCTCGCCGAGGTGCTGGGCGATGCCGTTCTCGAGCAGGACGCGCAGGCGCGCGTGTTCGGGTTCGGCATGCTCGCCGACGGGCTCGTCGCCCGCGTTCCTCCTCGCATGCAAGAGGCCCTGGCGGCCTACGCCGAGGGCGTCAACGCCTGGATCGCGGCGCACGGCGACGCCGGTCTGCCGCTGGAGTTCCACCTCCTCGGCTACCAACCGAAACCGTGGCGGCCCGCGGATTCGCTCGTGATCGGCAAGCTGTTCGCCCTCGACCTGAGCTATTCATGGCCTCTGGACCTCTTGCGGGCCTCGTTTGCCGACCTTCCGGAGGACCGGCGGGCGGCGCTCTTCCCCGAGGATTCGCCGCTGGACGTCGTGCTCCTGGGAGGGGACGCGCCTTCCCCGGGCGGGACGGCAAAGCCTGCCTCGTCGGCCGCGCTGCCGCGGGGGGCGCTCCTCGGTGCACGCGTGTCGCAGGCGGTCGTCCGGCGCGCCCTCGACCGCGTCGGTCTTTTTGCCGAGATGGCCGCGATGAGCAACAGCTGGGTCGTGGGGGGCGCGCGCTCCGTCACCGGCAAGCCGCTCCTGGCCAACGATCCACATCTTTCCCCGTCGGCCCCCTCCCTCTGGTATCTCACGCATCTGAGCGGGCCGGGGTTTCATGCCGCGGGCGTCACGGCACCGGGCGCGGTGGGCATCCTCATCGGGCACAACGACCGAATCGCCTGGGGGGTGACGAACCTCATGGCCGACGTCCAGGACCTCTACGCCGAGAGCCTCGATGCCGCGGGCAAGTACCCGACGCCTGCAGGGCCGCGCGCCGCGCAGGTGCGCAAGGAACGAATCCTGGTGCGGGGCGACAAGCCGGAGGCGGCGGCCCGGGTCGTCGAGCGCGACGTGATTCTCACGCGCCACGGCCCGGTGGTGCTGGAGGCGGCCGGCAAGCGGTTCGCTTTGCGGTGGACGGCGCTCGATCCCGACGCGTGCGAGCTGGCGGCCTTCTTCGGCCTCGACACGGCCTCGGATTGGAAGGAATTCACGGCCGCGCTGCAGAGCTTCGCCGGCCCTCCGCTGAACTTCGTCTACGCCGATGCCTCGGGACACATCGGCTACTACGCCGCCGGGCGCATCCCCATGCGGGTGTCGGGTGACGGGACGGTCCCTGCCTCCGGGGCGACGGACGCCGGCGAATGGTCCGGCTACGTCCCCTTGGGGGATCTGCCCCATCTCCTCGACCCGCCCTCCGGCTCCATCGTGACGGCCAACAACCGGGTCGTCGGTCGCGGCTATCCGCATCTGATCACACGGGCGTGGGGGGTCCCCTACCGCGCGCACCGAATCTCGGAGCTCCTGGCTTCGAAGCCCAAGCTCTCCGCAGCCGACTTCCAGACGATCCAGGCGGACACCTACGCCTACGCCGATGCGATCTTCGCCCGGGCAGTCGTCGAGGTTGCCAAGGCCCAGACCCCCTCCACTCCGGAATGGGCGGCGATGGTGAAGGCGTTCAACGAGTGGGATGGGCGCGCCAGCGCCGACTCGCGCGTGCTTCCCCTCGCCGCCGCCATGCGCCGCGCCTTCGCGCAGAAGCTTTTCACCGCCGCCCTGGGAGCCGATCGGGTGAAGGATTACGACTGGCCGAATCGGGATACCGTGATCGACACCCTCGTGACGAAACGGCCGGCCGGCTGGCTCCCGAAGGAGTTTTCCTCCTACGCCGATCTTCTGCTCGCTTGCTGGAAGGAGGCGCGGGCGGACCTCGCCCGCCGCGCCGGCGCCGACGAGACCCTGTGGACCTGGGGGCGCGTGGGCCGCCCGGTCCTCTTCCCGCACCCCCTGGGCGAGCTCCCCCAGGCGGGGACCCGATTCTCCATCGACCCTCTGCCCAAAGCCACGGAGGGTAGCAGTGAGACGGTGAACGCCGGCATGTTCGTGTCCATGCGATTTGTCGCGGACCTCTCCGACTGGGACCGCTCGCGCCAGGGGATCGCCCTGGGAGAGTCCGGCGACCCCTCGAGTCCCCACTGGAAAGACCAGCTCGCGGACTGGCGCTCGGTGAACACGCGGCCTTTCCCGTTCTCACGCGAGGCCGTGGCCCGGGCGGCGGTCGAGACCCAGGTTCTCGTTCCGCTTGGCAAGAGGACGGAAGGCGGGGATGCCCCCGCGCCGCCGAAGCCTCGGTGATTTCCGGCCCCGGGCGAGGACCGCGTAGACAGGACGTGGCCACGCATCTCCGGATCGCAGCCGCGCTCACCCTGTCGGCAGTCGCGACGGCGGCGCGTGCGGCGGGTGGCCAGGAGCCGGCCGCACCGGAACCCTGGCGAGTCGACGCGCCGGCGGTCGAAAGGATTCCGACCCTTGACGGGATCCTCTCGCCGGGTGAATGGGACGGCGCGGCCGGCTTCGAGCTTGGCGCCCAGATCGACCCGGGCGACAACACTCAACCCAGCGAGCGGACCCAGGTCTTCATGATGCTCACGGCTGAGACCCTGTACGTCGCTTTTTACGCCCATGACCGCGATCCGGCCGCGGTGCGGGCGCGCGTCGCGCGCCGTGACGACCTCTTCGTGGATGACTACGTCGGAATCTACCTCGACACCTACAATGACCGGCAGCGCGCCTACGCGCTCTTCTTCAACCCGCTGGGGGTCCAGGCCGACGGGATCTACACCGAGACGTCGGCGGGCGTGGCGAGCCGGCACTATGAGGACTCGGTGGATCTGAGCTGGGATGGGCTCTTCGAGTCGAAGGGCTCGGTGGTCGAGGACGGTTACATCGTCGAGGTGGCGATTCCGTTCAAGACGCTGCGCTTCGCCTCCGGCGAGGGGCAGCTGTGGGGCCTGCACGTGCAGCGCTGGATCGCGCGCCGGGCCGAACGCGACTCCTGGACGCCGGTGCGGCGGGACATCTCGGGCCTGCTCGTGCAGATGGGAAGTCTCGGAGGGCTCGACGACGTCTTTAGCGGCCGCACGCTGGATCTGATCCCGACGGTCACTCTCTCCCGCTCCGGCGAGCGCCTCGAAGAAGACGGGCTGCATTACGTGAACCGGCTTGATCCCGGGCTCACGGCGAACTGGGCGATCGCGCCGCACCTGGTCCTGAGCGCGGCGGCCAATCCCGACTTCTCCCAGGTGGAGTCGGATGTCCCTCAGATCGTGGTCAACCAGCGCTTCCCGCTCTTCTATCCCGAGAAGCGGCCGTTTTTCCTCGAGGGCGCCGAGGTGTTCCTGCCCGCCCAGCCGTCCGGCGCCGCCATCGTGATGGTCGATACGCGCACCATCGTGGACCCCGATTGGGGCGTGAAGCTCAGCGGGAAGCTCGGTCGTACGGCGCTGGGGCTGCTGGCGGCCTCCGATGCCGCGCCGGGCCTCCGCGTGGCGCGAGGCGATCCCGCTTACGGTCACAATGCCCAGTTCACCCTCGCACGCTTGCGCTGGGACGTGGGGGAGGGCTCCGCGGTCGGCGGCTTCGTGAACGACTGGCGGTTCGCCGACGCCTCGAACACCGTCATCGAGAGTGACGGGAGTTTCCGGCTTTCCGATTCCGCCACCCTCGCCTACCAGGTGGGCGGGACCCGCTCACGCGACGCACTGGGGGTGACCACCAGTTCCGGCTTCTCCCTCGCCCGGCTGACGTATGACGGTCAGCACCTGAAGGCCATCCTCTCGGACAAGTTCATCGGCGACGGATACCGGAATGAGGCCGGCTTCACCCGCCGGACGGGCATTCGCAGCGACCTCGGGCGCCTCGCCTACGACTTTCGGCCCGAGGACCAGACCCGGCTCGTCGCCCTCCAGCCTTACGCCATAGCCAATTACCAGCGCACGAGCGAGGGCTTCCTCGACGAGAGCTATTTCGGCGGGGGGCTCGACGCCGTGTTTCCGGACGGCCTTTCGGCGAGCTTCTTCACGGTGGTCGAGCGGGAGTATTTCGGCGGCGCGAAGCTCGTGTACCGATTCTATCAGGCCGGCGTCGAGGTCGAGCGATTCAAGCGGGTCCTGTTCTCAACCTACCTGCAGGTCGGGGGCGCGGTGAACTACGATCCGGTGCGACCGGTCGTCGGGGACCAGCTTCAGATCTCAGCCGACGTGACGGTGAAGCCCAACGACCGCCTCTCATCGGAGTTCCTCTACCTGAAGGCCCGTCTGACCGATTCACGGACCGGCGAACGTTTCTACGACCAGGACATCTACCGCAACCGTACCGTCTTCCAGTTCACGAGGAACACCGCGGCGCGCTCGATCGTCGAGTACGATTCGTATCTGCGGCGGCTTTCCAGCAGCCTGCTCTACAGCTATACGCCGCACCCGAACACGGCGATCTATGTCGGGTACGGCGAGGTCGGCTTCAATGACTATGACCCCTTCGCCGGCGCTCCCGCGTCTGGCTATCTCCCTGTCCAGCGCACCGCCTTCGTGAAGCTGTCCTACAATTACCGGCTGGGAACGCCCCTCCGCCATCAATCCGAAGCCCGCGCCGCCGCGATTAGCCGACCCTCCCGGCGACAGTTCTGAGACACCCTCCTTCCCTTAGGGGTTCGGTGTCGTGCCGGGTGTCAATAGCGAGTGAATGCGGCAGCTGTTTCCGGAAGTCGTGTCGCGCGCCGATCGCCTGGTCGCCGACAGCCTTCCGCAGTGCCTCCGGTTCGGGGAGATCCACCACGCCGTCGCCGCCGGGGTCCTGGCGCCGGAGGAAGTCGACGCGGAGCTGGGGGAGATCACGGCCGGTCTCAAGCCGGGACGGCAGGGCGTTCTGGAGATCACCCTCTGCGATCCGTACCCCGGCCCCGTCAGAGGACTGGGCCCCGCCACTCGCAAATGACGAGGGGGTAGGGGAGAAGGGTGGAATCGGCCGTCCTCATTCGCCGAGGATCTTCACCAGGACGCGCTTCTTGCGGCGGCCGTCGAACTCGCCGTAGAAGATTTGCTCCCAGGGGCCGAAATCGAGCTTGCCGTCGGTGATCGCGACGACCACCTCGCGTCCCATGATCTGCCGCTTGAGATGGGCGTCGGCGTTGTCTTCCCCGGTCCGGTTGTGCCGGTACCGATCGACCGGGGCGTGCGGAGCCAGCTCTTCGAGCCACTCCTCGTAATCCTGGTGCAGCCCGCTCTCGTCGTCGTTGATGAACACGGAGGCGGTGATGTGCATGGCGTTGACCAGGACGAGGCCGTTGCGGATGCCGCTTTCGGCGAGACAGTCCCGGACGACTTCGGTGATCCGGACCATCCCGCGCCGGCCGGGAACGTTGAACCACAGCTCCTTGCGATAATGTCTCATTCCCTTCTCCGAGGCGGACGATCCGGCCTTTCCGGATCGGACGCCGGTGAGGATAACAGAACCGCCGGCGAGGCGGCGGGACGGCTTCCCTCTTGTAATCGGAGGAAGCCGTCGATAGTCTTGGGCCCATGCGACCCGAGCTTCCCGTGCTGTCGGAAGACGACATAGCCAGGCTGCTGGATCCCGCCTCGTGCCGGGAAGCGGTGGAGGCGGCTTTCACCGCTTACGCCACCGGCCGGGCGATCCTCCCCGGCGTGATCCACCTCAACCTTCCCGGCGCCGCGGAAGTCCACGTGAAGGCGGGCTTCGTGAAGGGCGGGAAGTTCTGGGCCGTCAAGGTCGCCTCCGCCTTTCCGGAGAACCGGAGCCGGAATCTGCCGGCCAACGGCGGGCTCGTTCTCGTTTTCGACGCCGTCACGGGCGCGCCGGTGGCGCTGCTGCTGGACAACGGCCTCATCACCGACCTGCGCACCGGCGCCGCGGGTGCGGTGGCGGCCGCCCACCTTTCCCGGCGAGATTCCCGCGTGGTCGGCGTGGTGGGATGCGGCACGCAGGCGCGGCGACAGCTCGAGGCCCTCGCCCTCGTCCGGCCGTTCCGGGAAGCGCGAATCTGGGGACGGGACCCGGATCGGGCCAGGGCCTGCGCCCAGGAGATGGCGGCGCATCCTGGAATGCGCGAGCTGGCGCGCTTCACCGCGGCCGGTTCGGTGCGCCAGGCGGTGGAGGGGGCCGACATCGTCCTGACGGTCACCGCCAGCAGGGAGCCGCTGGTCCGGGCCGAGTGGCTCGGTCCCGGAGTCCACGTGACGGCCGTCGGTTCCGACGATCCCGGCAAACGAGAGCTTTTCCCGGACGTCCTGTCGCGCGCCGATCGCTTGGTGGCCGACAGCCTTTCGCAGTGCCTCCGGTTCGGGGAGATCCACCACGCCGTCGCCGCCGGGGTCCTGACGCCGGAGGAGGTCGACGCGGAGCTGGGGGAGATCACAGCGGGTCTCAAGCCCGGGCGGCAGAACGACCTGGAGATCACCCTCTGCGATCTGACCGGGCTCGGGGTCCAGGACGTCGCGGCGGCGGAGCTGGTGATGCGCCGCGCCGCGGCGCCGGAATAAAAACCGGGGAACTTCCTGCCTCCGGAATCCGTCTCCAGTGTTGCGTCTCGGAAATAACGTTAACATCGAGGCCGTCCAGCCGGGATGGATCGACGGCCGAATTAAAAGGGGTTTGGACCCGACAGCGGGAACCCGCCGCGGGTCAACCCCCTCATGGAACGGGATTTCGGAGACGCGACACTGACGAAGCCGAAATCCACAGGAGGCGACGATCATGAAGAAGCTATGGGCAGGCGCAGTCATCCTGGGCTTGGCGGCGGGCGCCTCGGCCTGGGCGGCGCCGGCGGAGCGCTGGCTGCACGTCCGGGTCGAGGAAGGACGCGACGGGGGGGAGACGGTGCACGTCAACGTGCCGCTCACCCTGGCGGAGAAGGTCCTGCCGGCGATTCAGGTCGACCGGTTCCAGAATGGCAAGGTCCGGCTGGATCAGGGCGACATGAAGAAGGTCGATCTCCGGGCCATCCTGGAGGCGGTCCGGGACACCCGCGACGGCGAATTCGTCACCGTTCAGAAAGGGAAAGACGACGTCCGGGTGGCCAAGGAGAAGGGCAGGCTCGTGGTGAAGGTTCGCGAAGGGAAGGCCAAGGGAGGCACGAAAGTCGACGTTCAGGTCCCGATGGACGTCGTGGAGGCACTCCTTTCGGGCGGCAGCGAGGAGCTCGACGTCGCGGCCGCCATCCGCGCGCTGGGCCGGCACGGCGACGAGGTCTTCGTCACCGTTCACGACGAAGGCAGCAACGTCCGGATCTGGGTCGATTCCCAGAATATCTCGGAATAGAGGACGCCATGAGGAACAACCAGAAGGGAGTGACCCTCCTGTCGGGAGCCGTGGGCATGGCGGGGGCGGGGCTCGTCCTGGCCGGCGGACTGGTCTACAACGCGGGCTCGGTGAGGGTTTCCGTCCTGGAGAAACACCCGGGGGGCGATTCGATCCGGGTCATCGTCCCGGCGGCGACCGTGCCGCTGGCGATGGCCTTCGTCCCTGACCGGGCGTTGCGCCACGTCCCTCCCGAGGCGAGCAGATATTTCCGGCGCTCCAGGCCGCCGCCGAGGAGCTGAGGAGCCTGCCGGACTGCGTCCTGGTGAAAGTCCACGACGCGGAGGAGGACGTGAGCGTCGCCGTGCGCGACGGCATGCTGGTCATCGACGTCGACTCCGATGACGAGGAAGTCCACGTGCAGGTGCCCCTGGGCGCCGTCGAATCGGTCTTGTCGCGGATCGCCTCGGCGAACGAAACCTGAGCCACCCCCCCTTCCCATCCTTGGACTCTCCCCGCCGGGTTGCGGCCCGGCGGGGGTTCCATCCGAGCCTTCCCCCGCATTTGACATAACCCCCGCCCGGGTATAAACAGACCCTCACTTACTCTTCGGGGGTGGGCCAACATGACGATCAAGAATGCCTCGATCCTGGCTGCGTGCCTGATCCTGTCGTGGTCGACGCCTCTGTTCGCGGACGGCGGAGAGAAGGGGGACATCGAAATCGGGCTCTATACCGGCATGGGGTGGCTGGATGACTACAACTTGGCGAATCCCAAGGACGATATCCTGTTCGGCGGCCGGGTCGGACGATTTCTGACCTCCCACTGGGGATTGGAAGGGTCCTTCCAGCGCCTCGACACCCAGACCGACTTCGATCCTGCCCTGGCCCTGCCCAACGTCGACGTCGACCTTGACGCCTTTCGGCTGAACGTGCTCTACAACTTCATGGAAGGGAGCAAGGTCCGCCCGTTCGTCACCGGCGGGATCGGCTGGGAGCGCTTCGACGCCGGAAGCTTCGGGGACCGGCACGACTTCGGCTTCAATGCCGGCGGCGGGGTGCGCTGGTTCTTCACCGATCGGTTCGGCCTGCGGCTCGACGGCCGGTTCGTCTCGACCGCGCACGGCGGCAACATCGACGCGCGCGAGAACAACGTCGAAGGCCAGGTCGGCGTCATGTGGGCCTTCGGGCCGAGAGGCGCGCCGAAGCAGGCCGCGGACGGCGACGGGGACGGCGTCCCGGACAAGAAGGACAAATGCCCCGACACTCCGGCCGGAGCGAAGGTCGACGAGCGAGGGTGCCCTTCGGACGCGGACGGCGACGGGGTGTTCGACGGCATCGATCAATGCCCGAACACGGAGAAGGGATGGCCGGTCGATGCCAAGGGATGCCCCAACGACGCCGACGGCGACGGAGTGCCCGACGCGAAGGACAAGTGCGCCGATACTCCGGCGGGAGCCAAGGTCGACGACCAAGGCTGTCCGACCGACGCCGACGGCGACGGAGTCTTCGACGGCCTGGACCGCTGCCCCGACACGCCGGCGGGGGTGAAGGTTGATGCGAGCGGCTGCCCGAGAGACAGCGACGGAGACGGCGTGGACGACGCCCGGGACAAGTGTCCCGACACGCCCGCCGGGACTCCGGTCGACGCCGACGGATGCCCCCAGGCTCCCAAGGCCGCGCCGCTGTTCGAGGAGGGGCGCAAGGAGCTGGTCCTGCAAGGGGTGAACTTCGAGACCAACAAGGCGGTCCTCACCCCCGACTCCCTGGCGGTGCTCGACCGGGTCGCTGCTTCCCTGCGCGATTGGCCGGAAATCCGGGTCGAGATCGGCGGGCACACCGATTCCCAGGGCGCCACCGCCTACAATCTCAAGCTCTCCGACAGCCGGGCCAAGGCGGTGCGGGATTATCTGGTGGGCAAGGGGATTGACGGCTCGCGCATGACGGCGAAGGGATACGGAGAGTCGAAGCCGATCGCCGACAACAACACCAAGGAAGGGCGCGCGCAGAACCGCCGGGTCGAGCTGACCCGCCTCGACTAAGGTTTTTTCCCCACGAGCCAGCACGCGAGAGCCCCGGCCCGCCGCCGGGGCTTTTGCTTGGCGCGCCGCCTCGACACGGCGCGGGCGGCGTCGCGCCTTGACGGGAAGCGGCGGCCTGGTTGTACAATCGGCGGCGAGACCATTTCCTACTCTATTCAGGAGGCCCGGTCATGAGTCGGAAGGCAGCGCTGTTCACCGTCCTGATCCTTGGCGCCGTGGGGCTGACGTGGCTCGCGGTCGCCGCGCCCGCCGCGGAAGGGACCGACAAGAAGCCGTGGAAGATCACCGGCCAGCTGGAAGAGGCCTGCTCCTGCAGCGCGGCCTGTCCCTGCTGGTTCGGATCGAAGCCGACCAAGATGACCTGCGGCGGCGGCCAGTTCCTGTTCATCCAGAAGGGGAGCTACGGCGGCACCTCGCTGGACGGCCTGGCGATCGGCAACATGGTGCAAAGCCCCGAGGGCAAGGGAATGATGGACTCGTTCGGCAAGTGGAATTTCAGCTATCTCTACATCGACGAAAAGGCCAGCCCGGAGCAGCGCAAGGCGCTTGAAGCCATCGGATCGACCGTTCTGCCGCTGGCCGCCTCCGACAAGAAGGAGACTCGGGTCGTCCCGATCCTCCGCACCGTCGAAGGCAAGGAGCACAAGATCAGCCTCGGCCAATACGGCAAGTTCTCCGGCCACCTGATCGAGGGTGGGATGGGCGGCTCGGCGAAGATCGTCAATCCTCCCGGCGCCGATCCTCTCCACAAGGAATACGAGCAGGGGGAAACGACCTCTTTGACGTACAACGATGCCGGAGAGAACTGGTCCTTCCAGGGCTCCAACTACATGTACGGCACGTTCGAGCTGGACAACGTCATGTACGAGAAGTACGTGGCGGGCCTGGCCCAGAAGGCGGCGGCCAAGAAGTAAAGGCGGGCTCAGGTTCCCCGGCGCTGGAGCAGGTGATCAAAATAGATCCACAGGATGCGTGAGAAGCGGAAAAGCCAGGGGGAGAGCAGAGCCAGGAGAAGCAGCGCGCCGCCGTACGCCCAGTACTCGGGGCGGCCCCGGAAGACCCGGAGCAGCGCCAGGGTCAGAAGCGCGCAGGCCGGTGCCGCAAGGGCGTAGCTGAAGTACATGGCGCCGACGAAGTAGCCCGGCTCCCGCTCGAAAACATAGCCGCACCTCGGGCACGACGCGGGCATGGCCGTCCGCGTCCTGAAGATCGGCTCGAGCCGGCAGCCCGGACAGCGCTGGCGAAGCAACGCTCCGATCAGGCTTCCGGCGCGGCTCACCGGCCGTTCGCGTCGCGCAGCGAGGAAGGAGGGTGGGCGCGGATCGCGACCGAAGCCCCGGTCCGGGGGTGCCGGAAGCGCAGGAGCCGCGCGTGCAGGAGGTAGCCGAGGTTCCCCGGCAGGGCGGCGTGATCCTCCTTCGGCAGGCCGCCGGAGGCGTACAGGGGATCGCCGGCTAGAGGATGGCCCGCGAACGCCAGGTGAATCCGCACCTGATGCGGCCTTCCGGTGACGATCTCCACCTCCACCAGCGTCGTGCGCTCACGCCGCTCCAGCACCGTGACGCGGCTGATCGATGCCTTCCCCCGGCGCTCGGCCGCGTGCACTGATCCAAGGATCGGATAGGGGACCCGCCCGATCCCCGCCTCCACGACGAACCGATCCTCCTTCGGCTCCCCGTCGACCACGGCCCGGTAGACCTTGCGGACCTCGCCCCGCCTCCACGCCTCCGACAGGCGCCGCGCGGCCTCCCGCGTCCGGCTGAACAGGACGAGGCCGGTGGTGCCCCGCCCCAGACGATGCAGCGGCGAAGCCTCGGGATGAAGGCGGCGAACCCGCCGCAGGAGGGTGTTCTCCAGGTAGCCGCCGCCCGGCAGCGTCGGCAGCCCCGAAGGCTTCAGCACGGCGAGCAGCTCCGCGTCCCGATACAGGACGGCGAAGGCGCACGGCGCGGCGGGCTCGCGCCATGGGGGGCGCTTCCAGAGCAGGATCTGGCCCGGGCGCAGGATCGCCCGCGGCCCGGCCGGCGCTCCGTCGAGCAGGATCTCGCCGCGCGCCGCGCGCGCTTCCCAGAGCTCGGTCGAGGAGTGCCGGTAGCGCTCCCCGAGGTAGGCGGCCAGAAAGCGGCCGGTCGCGGCGCTTCCCAGCTCCTCGCGATAGACGAACCCGGAATTGCTTCCGCTTTCCTCGATCAACGGCTTGGCTTGCGCCGAGGACCCGCTTTTCCCCGAGCCTCCTCGAACGGCTGGCGCTGGAGGATCTCGAGCCAGAGCCTCTTCCAGGTCGTCCATCGATGCCCGCCCGTAACTCGCAGGACCCGCGCCGGCGGCAGCGCTTCGGCGAGCAGATGGAGCGTGGGGGCCATCGGCTCGCTATTGCTGTAGCCGAGATAGAGGACGGGACCGGCCTGCTTGCTCGCCGTGAGACGGTGCAGCGTGCCCCAGTTGTCCTCGACGAAGCGCTCGAACGTTTTCGGCGGCTGCGTCACCGCCGGCTTCCAGCGCCGCAGGCCGCCCGCGTCGCGAATAGGCTCCGCCAACTCCTTGGGCCCCAGGTAGGGGCTCAGCAGGACGACTCCCGCGAGCGTTTCCGGATGCTCGCGCAGGAAGCCCAGGGCGCCGCTTCCTCCGAGGGAGATCCCGACGAGCCAGATCCTGCGGTATCCGGAGACGCGCGCCGGGCGCACGACGTCCTCCCACAGCCGCTCGACGAAGCTCCCATCCTGGTAGTAGCCCCAGTGCAGGTCCACCTCGACCAGGTCGGCTTCGAGCCCGCCCTCGCGTGCCGTGTACACGAAGCCCTCCCGCTCGAAGTCCCCACCGTGCGATTTCATCCCGGGGAGGAAGACGACGAGCGTGCGGCTGCGACTTGGCGGGCGGAAGGTATAGCGTATCGAGGGAACTGGAACGACTGTGGGCCGGGGGTGGAAGCACCCGGCGAGCAGCGCGGTGAGCGCCAGGGCCAGGCATGCGCTCCGCGCGGCCCTCTTGCGCGGCGAGCCCGAGCCAATCCGATCGCCTTCCCCAGTCTGCATGCGTCCTCCCGTGAAATCGACGAAGGGTTGCGCGAAGAGGCAGCCTAGCGCCGTGCCCGGCCCCCGTCAAGGCGGCTCCGCGGCTTTCCTTGCACCCTCACTTGCGGTAGATTATCGGCGCCCGTACAGCCCGGTCGGACTTTGAATCTTCATTGGAGGATGACTCATGAGAAAGCTCGGTTGGATCGCCTCGCTCGGAGCCCTGGCGTTGTGCGGGATCGCCTGCTCGACGTTTGCCCAGGGGAAGAAAGGGACCCAGACGGCGCCCGCCGGAAAAGCCACCGCGGCCATCGAGGCCAAGAGCGGAAGCACCGTCTCCGGCACGGCCGAATTCACCATGCACGACGGCAAGATGATGATCACCGTCAGCGTGAAAGGCGCGCCCGCCGGCCAGCACGCCGTCCACATCCACGAGAAAGGGGACTGCAGCGCTCCCGACGCCTCTTCCGCAGGAGGCCACTTCAATCCCGGCGGACACCAGCACGGCGCTCCCGACGCCACGGAGCATCATGCGGGCGATCTCGGCAACATGACCGTCGGCGCCGACGGCACCGGCAGCCTGATGATTCACAGCAGCGACCTGTCGCTCACCGGAGCGAACTCGGTGATCGGTCACGCCATCATCGTGCACGAGAAGACGGATGACTTCGTGACGCAGCCCACCGGCAACGCCGGCGGGCGCATCGGCTGCGGCGTCATCAAATAGGGATCCGGATCCTTCCGCCCGGCCCCGATCGGGGAGCCTGAGGCGGGAGGCGCGGGGTATCTCTGTCTGACGCCACGGGCCTGACCGATCTGCGCCGCTATCTCGACCTGCTGCGGCGGGTCGACGCGGTGGCGGAGATCTCCGCCGAGGTAGATCCGCGCCTGGAGGCGGCCGAAATCCACCGGCGCGTCATCTCGGCCGGGGGCCCGGCGCTGATCTTCCGCCGGGTCAAGGGCGCCGGCTTTCCCCTCGTGACCAACCTCTTCGGCACCCGCCGCCGGGTCGATCTCGCCTTCGGCAGCCGCCCCCGCCAGCTTCTCGAGCGGGCCGCGCGGCTTCCCGAAACGATCCTCCCTCCCTCCGCGGGACGGATCTGGGGGGAGCGGGAGCTCTTCCTGGCGCTGGCCCGGACCGGCGTCCGCCGCGGCGCCTGGGGCCCCATCCTCTTCAACGTCGAAAAGCCGGCGCGCCTGTCGCGGCTCCCGATCCTCACCACCTGGGCGAAGGACGGCGGGCCCTTCATCTCGATGGCTCAGGTCTACACCGAGCCCCCGGACGGGAAGGGGCACAACCTGGGCGTCTACCGCCTTCAGGTCTACGACGACCACACGACCGGCATGCACTGGCAGATCGGCAAGGGAGGCGGGTTTCATTTCGCCGCGGCGGAAGTCCGCGAGCAGGCCCTGCCGGTCGTGGCCACGCTGGGCGGGCCGCCGGCGCTCTTCCTGTCGGCGGTGGCGCCGCTGCCGGAAAACGTCGGGGAGCTGCTCCTGGCATCGCTCGTGATGGGGGAGAAGCTGCGGATGGCGGAGTCGCCCCTCTCCCCGCTTCCTCTGATCGCCGACGCCGAGTTCGCCCTGCTGGGACGGGTGCTTCCCCGGGAGCGCCGCCCCGAGGGCCCCTTCGGCGATCATTACGGATACTACTCGCTGATCCACGACTACCCCGTGTTCCACGTCGACGCGATCGCGCGCCGGGAGCATGCGCTCTATCCGGCGACGGTGGTGGGCAAGCCGCGCCAGGAGGATTTCTTCATCGGGGACTTCCTCCAGGACCTCCTGTCGCCGCTCTTTCCCGTCGTCATGCCGGCGGTGCGGGATCTCTGGTCCTACGGCGAGACCGGCTACCATTCGCTGGCGGCCGCCGTCGTCCGCCAGCGGTACCGCCGGGAGGCGATGGCCGCCGCGTTCCGGATCCTGGGGGAGGGGCAGCTCTCCCTGACCAAGTTCCTGCTCGTGCTCGACCAGCCGCGCGATCTGAAGGACTTCCGCGGCGTGCTCGGCGAGGTGCTGCGCCGGGCCGATTTCCGGACCGATCTCTACGTCTTCGGCAATCTCTCCATGGACAGCCTCGACTACGCCGGGCCCCGGATCGAGGAAGGCAGCAAAGGGGTGTTGTTGGGCGTGGGAGACGTGAAGCGCGATCTTCCCGAGATCTTCGCGGGCCCGCTGCCCGCCGGCCTCACCGACGTCCGGGTCTTCTGCCCGGGCTGCCTCGTCGTCCAGGGACCCCCCTTCCCCGCCCAGACCCCGCGCGGCGAGGCGGCCGGCGACGTGACCCCGATCCTGGCCCATGCCGCGCTGGATGACTGGCCGCTTGTCGTCTTCGCCGACCACGCCGCGCGCGCCGTCCGCAGCGTCTTCAACTTCCTCTGGACGACCTTCACCCGCTTCGAGCCGGCCGCCGATCTCCACGGCCGCGAGATCCGGCTGATCCGCTCCCACCCCTCGTTCACGCCGCCGGTGGCCATCGACGCCCGCATGAAGCCTTGGTATCCGGAAGAGCTGTTCTGCGATCCGGAAACGGCAGCGCTCGTCGACCGGCGCTGGAAGGAATATTTCCCGGCGGGAGGGGTGGAGATGGGTGATTCGGATCGGGCCAGTCTCGACTGACGAGGCCGGCGGGGACGCTTCAAGGGCGGGTTGTGCGCCCTTACGCTACCGACTTCCAGTTCAGGGCGAGACGCTTGCCTGTAGCCGCGCAGTCCCGAAGGTAGAGGTTAATGAGCGTCTGGTACGGGATTCCACACTCCTCCGAGATTGACTTGAAATACTTGATGGTGTGTGCATCGAGACGAATTGTCACCTGCCGCTTCAGGCGGCTCGCGTAAGGATTCCGACGTGCCTTCGAAAAGTCATATTCCTTCTTCATTCTCTCCACCTTTGATTGTAAATGTCCCGCTCCTTCCGAGTAGGCTTCCGAGCGGAAATAATTCGGATTACCCCACGGTGCTCCCGGTAGGCATGAACTAGACCAGGATTCGCAATCTGGCACTGAGCCCCAAAAGAACGAAACGACCCTCCTCGTTCGAATGCCCATGGTCATCGAGCAAAAGTGCGTACTCATCCGTGAAGATTGACTCGGCCTCGCCAAACGAAACGCCATGCTTCCGCCTATTCTCCTTGTCCTTCTTTGCATCCCACTCGAATCGCAGGTCAAGCATGCTTACAGTGTAAATACATCGTAACTGCCAGTCAAGATCCCCTTTTTTCGCATAAGAGAGGCCCCTCACAACCCCCGCGCCACGCGGATCCCGATGTTGGTGTAGCGGTCCTGGGGCCGATCCCGATCGCGCATGGCCGCGCGCAGCCCCCGCCAGCCGTTGAGCCAGGAGCCGCCCCGGATGACGCGCAGCGCGCATCCAGCGGCGTCGCGCGCCGACCCATCAGCCGGCGCCCCGGCGTAGCCGCCCTCGACGAAGCAGTCCGCGGTCCATTGAAAGACGTTGCCGCTGGCGCCGTACACTCCGAAGGCGTTGGACGGGAACGCATCCACCGGGGCGGTATTGCCATACCGGTCATTGCAGTCGGCGCCGGGCCAATCGGGATGGGCTCGGCGTGCGGAGGCGTCGAAGCTGTTCGCGTGCGCGCAGAGGTCCCGTTCGGATGTCCCCCACGGCAAGGCCGTGCTCGTGCCGGCCCGCGCGACATACTCGAACTCCGCTTCCGACAAGAGCCGGTAGGGATGACCCGTCTTCGAGCTCAACCACCCTGCGTAGGCCGTCGCGTCCTCCCAGGAAACGCATACGACGGGATGTGTGTCGGTCTGCTCGAATCCAGGACTCCTCCAGCTCAAACCAGGAGTCTCGACCCAGCGAGCCTCGTCGTTCATGGCCGAACAGGCTTCCTTGCCTTGATGGTGCGACCCACGGACGAAGCGCTCGTACTCCCCTCGCGTGATCGGTGCGCGACTGACTGCAAAGGGCCGGGCGATGCCGACCGTGTGCTGCGGCCCTTCGTCGTCGAACCGTCCAGGCTCCGTGGTAGGCGAGCCCATCCGGAAGCGACCGGCAGGAACGACGACCATGCACGGGCAATCCTCTGCGCAATCCCGGAACTGCGTGCCCGGTGCCAACGCCGCCGGCGCGCTGCGGCAGGCTGCCTGAAGCATGATGACCAGGACGCACAGAAAGGCCACGAGGAGGAAACCGCATCTCATGACTCCAGTTCCCTCACGCTCGAATCGTTTGGGCTCATGGCAGGGGTCGGGCCGACGCAGACGTTCCGTATTCCGCGTCCAGCTCGCGCAACAACGGGCCGGGCCGACTCGGGTCAAGCGGCGGCGCATTTCTTGATCGTGTCCCACGTGCGCGTCGTCACCTTGTCGCCGAAGGTCTTCTCGATGAGGGTCATGAATACGGCGCCGCGTGGGTTCGGCATGTAGACGGTGAAAATCTCGCGGCCGCGCGTGGCGAGGATCCGCGCCCCGTCGACCCAAGGGGCAGCGCGAGCTTCGCCCGATGAGGTTTTCGCAGAAAGGTGATGATGCGCTTGCCGTTGGCGGGCAGGCGGAAGGCGGCGTAAGGATCGGCCTCGAGCATTCGGCGCAATGCGTTCTGCGGGCGCACGATGGTGTGGAACGTGCGGCCGAGCTCCTTCGCCATCGCGGCTTCGGCCTTCCGCTCGAGCGTGGACATCGGTGCCGCCGGCGCGCTGAACACTACGTTGCCACTCCCCAGCACCGTCTTGACGTCGCCGAAGCCGGCCCGCTCGAAGCAGCGCTTCAGCGCCGGCATCTTGGCGTTCGTCGGCATCACGCCCCTCAGGAATGCCACGTACCGAGGCACGGTTCCCTCTACCTCGTCATTTCAACTCAGTCCGGGAGTACATTTCAAGAGCCTCTCGCTCGGTAGGAGGCTGCAGGACGCCGCGGGCCGCGAAGCTCTCGGCTTGTGGATAGGTCGTATCGCGAATGCGTTCGGCCGCTTTGACCAGATCGTAAGGCGTATGTCGAAGCTGGACGTCGGTGCCGAGCAGGAGCCAGTATGCACCTGGTTCGCCAAACGGCATCCCTACGCTGCCCGCATTCACCACGCGAACCCTTCCAACCGTCCGGTCGAACTGCATGTGGGTATGACCGCAGACGACTACGGACTCGTGGACTTCTTCAAAGATGGGTAGGAGACGGTCTTCGGGCGTCAAACGAGTAAAGCACTCCATGTCGCTTCGCGGCGTCGCGTGACAAAACAGCACCTCACCCAGCCCGTCGATGTCGAGGCGGCATGTTGCCGGCCAGCAAGCCAACACCCGCTGATGGTCCTCGTGCAGCTGCTGCGCCGTCCAGCGCACGGGCTCGCGCCATTCTTGGGGGGCTGTACGGAACCAGTCCGTCTCCGTGTCCGCCATTTGGGCAAGCACCTCACGGTCGCCATTGCCGTAGATGAACTGCGTCGGAAGGGTGAGGCCCAGCAAACGCAGGAGCGTCTCGCGAGGCATCGGGCCCGGGAGCACATCCCCTCCGACCACGACGTGGTCTACCTCCGCCTCACGAATATCCTTCAGCACCGCCTCGAGAGCAGGGAGGTTGCCATGGATATCATAGATAGCAGCGACGCGCATAGTGTCCGATCGTCAAGTCTCGTCCTCCAGAAGACCGCTTCCGAAGACCTGCCTTCCGCCCAGCGAGACGGCGAAGCCGTACAGAGTCAAGCCGAGCCAACCAACCATCACGATGAGAGTCGGTCCGGAGCTCCAGGAGGAAAAGTCGGTGGTCGTGGCGATGTCGAAAAAGTTCAAGCAGGTGAGGGCGGCGATGACCGCAAGAAGCCCGAAACGCAAAATGAGGAACGTGAAGGCCACGCTGAAGATCAAGTTGATCGGCAGCCCCAGGAGCGGGTGGTCCGACCCTCCCACGGTCAGAAGCGACAGGAGCGCCACGAAACTGCACGCCGCCAGCCACTGCCTTCTCAGGAGAATCCGCAGCAGCAGGAGGAGGAAGACCAGGATCATGCCGCTGATGATCGTGTGGATCGGCGTGTCCAGGAGACTACCGAGGGGGTACCGCAGGTCGTGGAGCAGCTCGACTCCGGCGCGGTTGGGGACGGAAGACGCCAACCCCAGCCAGCGCTCCGGATCCACCACGCTCGCCAGCGCCGTGAGCGCCGTGCCGCACGTCGCCCCCACGAGAACGTCCCGGCCGACCCGCGGGTCCCGGTAGCGCCCGGAGAGGATCCGCGTCCAGGAAATCAGCGTCTCCGGCCATCGGCGGCGGACCAGAGGCTCCAAGGCGATGTAGAGTACCCAGAGGATCGTGGCCCAGCAGAGCGTGTATCCGGTGTCGAGGAAGATGATGTTCCATTCGTCTCGCGTCGGCACGTGGTGGGCCCACAGCCCCCAGACGAAGAGGTGCACCGCTACGAAGACTCCCGCGATGCGGAACGCCCCGGATCGGTCGCCCCTCCCCTGCCTGAGGTTTCGGCGCGCGATGACCAGGGCCCCCACGACGAGCGCGAACAGAATGGCAATCCCGATATTCTGCGTGAGCCGCTGGCCGCGATCGAGCTGGAACGTCTTCATGCGCTCCGGCCGGGTCCAGGGTCCGAGAATCCTGAAATAGACCGGCCGGTCCTGAAAGCTCGCCGCCTCGACCCGGATCTTGGTGCGCGTCTCGGGGAACTCCCCCTCCCAGGCGGCGCGCGCGTCGGCATACGTGGGAGGCGTCCAGGTGGAGGCGGCCGGAGTGAAGCTCTGCACGTCCAACCCCGCCTGCCGGAAGAGCCGCGGCCAGTCGGGTGCCTTGCCCTCCGATGCCTTGTCCGCCGCTTCTTCAACCTGCGGGGGCACGACCTCCAGGAGAAGCAGCCGGCCCCGAGGATCCAGCGCGACGGTCGCCATGCCCGAGATCGACTGAGGAGGCTCCGTCATGGTCACCCGCGTCAGACCGGGGTAACCGAGGATGGGCCGTGGACTCTGCCGGTACCAGAAGAAGAGCGGCGCCGGCCGTTCCTTGGACAGCGCGTCCCAGCGCGTCACGGACGTGTCTTTTTCCTTCAGGTACTTCAGATAATCCTCGTCCACCACGAATCCTCTTACCGCGTCGGCCGCGGGAGCGGTGTGCCCCAACTCCTTCAGAATCTCTTCGGCCCGGTCCTGGAGAACCGCGGGAGACTTGTCCAGTCTCACCATGCCCAGGAGGCTGTGCCGAGGGGACAACCAGAGGGCCAGGGCCGTCGAAAGCAGCGTGGCGATGAGGCACATCCAGGCGAGGCGCGGAGCGAGACCTCCTTCTTCCCCCGCGGCGGCCACCACTTCCGGCGCCGGAGTCTCTCCGGCGGCCAGAGCGGCCGCCAGCGGATCGCCTCCCGGCAGGGAAGCCGCCACTGCCAAGGCGGAAGCAGGGCGCTGGCGCGGATCCTTCTCCAGGCACCGCAGAATGGCCCGCTCGATCGCGGGATCGAGATCGGACACCAGCGTGCCGGGACTGACGAGCGATTGCTCCTGGCGGTCGCGGATCAATTCCGTCAGGCTGCTGCCGCGCTTGAAAGGCGCCTTTCCCGTATACATTTGATAGAGGATGAGCCCCAGCGCGTAGAGATCGCTGCGGAGGGTGACCTCCTTCCCGGCTAGCTGCTCCGGAGCCATGTAGGCGGGCGTCCCCACCCGCACGTCCCCTTCCTTCATGTCCGCGGCCAGACCCGCCAGGCCGAAATCGGTGATGCGAACCTTCCCCTGTCCATCGATCATGACGTTGGCGGGCTTCAGGTCGCGGTGGACCACGCCCTTGTCGTGGGCCGCGGCCAGACCGGCGCAGATCTGCCGGGCGATCTCCGTCGCCTTGTCGGGAGCGAAGCGCCCGATCCGTCGCAGCAGCGAGGAGAGGTCCTCTCCATCCACGAATTCCATGGACAGAAAGCGCCGGCCGTCGACCTCGCCGATGTCGTAGACCCGGCACACGTTGGGGTGCGAGATGGTCCGGGCGATGCGCACCTCGGCCAGGAAACGCACCAGCCTCGCGGGGTCCTTCGCCAGAGCCTCCGGAAGGAACTTCAAAGCCACGGCCTGACTGAGCATCAGATCGTCGGCCCGATAGACTTCCCCCATGCCTCCCCGGCCGAGCAGCCCGATGATGCGATAACGGCCGGCCAGGATGGTGCCGGCCGTGAATCGTCCCTCGTCCAGCGAGCCGGAGCTCCCCGATCTGCCGGAAGGAACCAGATTGGTGGGAATCTCCGAAGTGGGAGTCAGCGCGTTGCCGCAGCGTGGGCAGAACCGACTATCGGCGGGCACCTGGCTGGAACATGCGAGGCAGGTCGGCATCTCCGCCCTTCTCTTCGGATCGGCTCAACGCAGAACCGGCGCCAGACACGGACGCAAGATTCGCCGAGAGTCTAATCCCCGGCGAGCCTCGACCGCAACGGGACGAGGAGCCCGACGATACGGTCAAGCACCTTGTCCTCGACTGCCTTCGTCATCACGCTCGCAAATTTGCCGTGTCGTAGGGCACACCGATGTACCGGGCGAGTCCGTTCAAGCGCCGGCGCACTTCCTCACATTTCCCGCACAGGGCGTCGCAACTACATCACAGCCGGAAGGTTGTTTTGGCACAAAGGATTGATAAGCCATGGGCCAGAGCCTGGAAACAAGCCACACCCAGGAGAGGTCTCGGCTAGAACTATGCGGGACCGCGACCCAAACGGTCCGAGTTGCGTAAAGGACGGCTTGTCGGGAACGGTTGGGATCGTTGGGATTGTGTATGCCCGTTGTGGAAGAAAGGAAATTTGAGAGCGCATCTGGATTGGGACGTCATGCGTGCTAGGCGAGTCGACTAGGCACGGTCCTTTCTTCTCGGCGCGTCCGATGTCCGGAGGCGCGGGCGAAACAGGGGGAAGACGGTGGCGGCGGTGAGGGACCAGAGGAAGAAGACGAAGCCGAGGAGGGCGCCGCGGTAGAGGAAGTAGCCGTGGGCGGCGGCGCGGCTGAAATCGGTGACCATCGCGGGAGGGACGGTGCGGTTGAAGATGCGGAAGTACCAGTGCCCGGACAGCACACCGAGGATTTCGCTTCCGGCCAGAAGGATCAGGATTCCCCACCACCGTCTTGACATGCGAGCCTCCTGCGTCGACTCCGTGACCAGCCTTCACGGGCCGATCTCTTACTCCGACTTGGCTGTCTAGTTCAACTGAGTTTCCTATTTCGACTCGATGACCATCACCCCGTCCCACCCTGGCGGGGGGGGCTCCGCCGCCAGGCGCTGGATGGCGCGGAGATAGAATTCGGAAGGGCCGTCCGCTCCTCCGCACAGCTCGCGCACGCTCTGGAATCCCTCGGCGGCTTCCTCGAAGCGCCGCGCCACGAAGGCCGCGAGCGCCCAATGGAACCTGTCGAGCGCGTCCGCGGGAATCCTCGCGGCCTCTCCGGCCTCCGCGAGCAGCTCGCAGACCTCCACCGCCTCGCTCCGGCCGACCACCTGGGCCCGCCCCAGCCGCCGGACCAGGAAGCCTCCGCCGGCCAGGTCCAGGGTCTCGCCGCTCACCAGGGCGCGCGTCCCCAGCGCCTTGTTCAGCCCCTCCAGCCGGGAAGCCAGGTTCACCGCGTCGCCGATGGCGGTGTAGTCGAAGCGCTGGGCCGAGCCGAGGTTTCCCACCAGCATCGGCCCGGTGTGGACGCCGATCCGCGTGATCAGCTTGCCGGCGGCCGGCGCCTCGTCCGGGCCGCCGTCGTCCTGACTCCTCGCCAGCGCCAGGGCGGCGCGGCAGGCCGCGGCCGCGTGGTCTTCGCGCCGCAGCGGCGCGTTCCAGATGGCGAAGACGGCGTCGCCGATGTACTTGATGAGCGTTCCCCCCTCCTCGAAGATGTGGCCCGTGACGCCGGAGAAGTAATCGTTGAGCAGCGCCGCGGTCTCCGGGGCGGTGAGCTTCTCGGCGATGGGGGTGAACCCTTTGATGTCGGTGAACAAGGCGGTGGCGACGATCTCCTCGCCTCCCAGGTTGAGCGTCCCGGGATTGGCCGCGATCTGCTGGATCATGTCGGGAGAAAGATAAAAGGAGAAGGCACGCCGGATGCGCTCGCGCTCGCGCGCCGTCGTCAGGTAGTACCAGACGAGGCTCAGGACGTAGGCGGCCGGGAGCTGGACGAGCGTCGGGATAACGATCGGGATCCAAACGTGGCCGCGGGTGAAGGCGAGCAACCCGGCCACGGGCGGCAGGACCAGCAGGAGCAGGAACGCGGCGCCGCCGAGCAGGGGGCGCAGGGCCATGAAGGCCGCGATGGCGAGCAGGGGAAGGAGCAGCAGGAGGGCGGCCTCGGCCGCTCCCGGGAGGAGACCGATGCGCTTCCCTTCGAGGAGATTCGCCGCCAGGGTGGCGTGGATCTCCACGCCGAAGGTGCTCTCTCCGGAGGCGCCGCGGAAAGGAGTAAGGAACGCGTCCTTGGCCGCCGGTCCGGCCGCCGAGGAGCGGGCGATCCCGACGAACACGATCTTGCCTTTGAAGAAGCCGGCGGGAAGATGGCGCTCCGGCTCCAGCGCCTGGTAGAAGGAGACGGTGCGCACGCTGCGCGCCGGACCGTAGTAGTCGATGAGCCGGTCGGCCGCCTCGTGGAAGCGGCGGTCGGACGTCGCGACTTCGTAGGCCGCCAGCGCCAGGCTGGGACGGTCCTCATGCACCAGCCAGGCGCGGCGGATCACGCCGTCCCGATCGGTGGGCAGCCCGACGTCTCCGACGGCCGCGGCGGCGGAGGCGAAGGGAGAGTAGGGCTCGACGAGCTGGGCCCGGCGGAAGCGCGGATCCTCGGTGAGCTCCACGGTTTCGCCGAGGACGGCCTTTCCCGAGGCGCTCAAGGCCTGGCGGAAGGCTTCGTCTTCGGCGGCGTCGCGCGGCTTGTCGAACAGGATGTCGAAGGCGATGGTCCGCGCACCTTCCCGGGTAAGGGTCCGGATCAGCTCGGCGTGCAGGCGGCGCGGCCAGGGGAGAGCGGGATCGACGTCGAGGGCTTCGTAGGACTCGTCGTCGAGGACGACGACGCAGACGCCGTCCGGGGGCGCCTGCACGCCGCGCCACTGGAAGAGGAAGTCGAGCCCGTAGGTCTCGAGGCTCTCCGCGGGCGGCCAGTGCAGCAGCAGGATCCCGGCCAGGCCGGGGATCAGCGCGATCAGCAGCCCGGCCTGCAGCGCCCGCGAGCGATCCTGCCGGCTCCGGCGCGCCATCTCAGTAGGTGAAGTTCACCCGCAGGGAGACGGTGCGGGCCGGGATCACCGTGTCCTGGATCGCCCGGTCGTAGAAGTCGAATTCCCGGTCGCTGACGTTCTGGGCCTCCAGGATCGCCGAGCCGAAGCGGCGCGGGAAGCGGTAGCCGACGTGCACGTTGCCGATCCAGAAGCGCGCGTTCACCGAGTTGCGGCTGTCGGAGGTGAGATCGTCGAACTGATCGACCTGCTGGCGGTAGAGGGTCGCGTCGCCGCCCGCGAAGAAGCCGTTGGGCAGGAAGAAGCGCGCCTGGGGCCGCAGCTTCGAAGTCCGGATGTAGTCCTGGAACAGACCGACGGGGCTGATGCGCGTGGAATCGAAATCCTCGGTGCGCAGCGCGTAGTCCACCCCGGCGGCGAAGCGCTTGCCCAGGGTCGCGTTCAGGTAGGCGCTGGAGAGAGTCTCCCGGCTGTCGCGATGGACGATGACGGTCGGGAGCTGGAAGGCGCAGCCGCTGAACGGATCCTCGGTGGTGCAGTAGGCCTCGGGGATGTCGAGCCGGCGGAAGAGCAGCGAAGCGCCGCCGAAGAGCCACTTGGCGAATTCCTGATCGACGCCGGCCCCCCAGGAGCGGGAGCGGGTGCCGCCGGGCTCCTCGAAGAACTGGTTGAAGCCGGCGACCTGGGTCGGCTCCAGCGTCTGCAGGCGGCCGAGGTTCGGGCTGAGGCGGTAGAAGCCGGCGGCCCGCAGCGTCGTCTTCGAGCGCGCGTACCAGGAGACGCCCAGCTTCGGGCTGACGCGGGTCTCGGTGAACGGGACGTCGGCGGGCAGGATGTTCGAATCGCGCGGCGGGATCAGGCCGGCAGGCGACTCGACGCGCTCCACGGACGCTCCGGCGGTCACTTCGAACGGCCCCATGCCGCGGAGCTTGGCGTAGGCGTAGCCGTTCCAGAACTTGTCGTCGCCGCTGTCGCTGCCGAAGGGCGACGAAAGCTCCACGTCGCCGTCGAACCCGCCCGCGCCGAAGATCCAGGCGATGCGCGAGGTCCGCCAGACGTCCTGGACCTCGAGCTGCGGCCCTTTCAAGGTACCCGTGTTGGTGATTCCGGAGCCGATAAAGCCGCCGCTCTGCTCCGTCTTGTTGTAGATCGCCGAGACGGCCAGGTCGTTGGCGGGCGTGAGGAGGTGGTGCCAGCCCAGCCCGATGTTGCTCTCTTCGGTTTCGAAGCGCTCGGGGAACTCCAGCGCCGGAATCTGGCGCAGCGGCAGATCGCCCGACTCGCGCCGGCCGCGCAGGAGATTCACCTGGAAGCTGTCGCGGTAGCCGGGGGAGTACTCGAAGAAGCCGCGGTAGACGGCGTTCTTGGCATCCGAGTTCACCCGGAAGCCTTCGTCGCGATCCTTGCGGTAGCTCAGCGCGGCGGCGTAGCGATCGCCATTGAGCGTGCCGGTGGCGTCGCCCGAGAACGAGCCGCTCTCGTCCAGCGTGATCGGATCGATGAAGGAGGGGTCGCTCGGGGACAGCTCCGAGAGATCGGTGTCGGTGCGGCGGGCTTCCACCCCGGCGAAGGCGCGCGGGCGGGGCCGGTCGAACAGCGCCGTGTACTCGTTGAACGAGACGCTCTCGTTGATCGCGTCGGGCCGCGCCGCGTTGGCGGAGACCGGCTGGTAGATGCGCGCCTGCAGGACTTCGCTCAGGAACGCGGGGGCGAAGAAGGGGACGTTGCGGTAGTTCCCCGACAGGAAATAGTGGGAGGAGAAGTTGGCCTGGTCCTGGTCGGCGCTGCGCCGCGCCGTGACCAGCCCGAGCTGCTCGAAGCCGAGGTCGTTGTAGATGCGCGCCAGGTCGGTTCCGCGCACGGCGCGGTCCTCGTCCAGGAGCAGGCGCGAGCGGTACACGCCGCGGCGATCGTTGCGGTCGATCGATTCCTGCAGGTCCCCGAGCGCCTCCACGGGGCGGTTGTCGTTCTGCTTGCGGATGGCATCGTAGAGATAGGGCGTCGGATCGGAGGGATCCAGATCCTTGGCGGCGGCGAGCTCCTTGCCGGCTTCGGTGGTGCGCCGCTCCTCGTAATAGGCCTTCCCCAGGTACGAGCGCAGCAGGGAATCGGCCGGGTCGAGCAGCGCCGCCGTCTGCAGCTCCTCGCGGCCGGCCTGCACGTGTCCCCGCCTTATGCGGGTGATGCCGCGGCCCAGATGGGCCAGCGAGAAGTTGCCGTCGGCCGCCACCGCCTTGTCGAAGCTCTTCTCGGCCTCGTCAGTGTGGAAGTCGGCCAGCTCGACGAATCCCAGGACGGTGAGCGCGCGGGCGTCGCCGGGCGTGCGGCGCACCGCCTCCTCGGCGGCCTTCTTCGCTCCCTGGATGTCTCCTTCCGCCATGCGCAGCTCGGCGGCGCGGGCCAGCGCCACGGAGCTTTTGGGATCGAGCTGGGCCGCTTTTTCGGCGAGCTCTCTGGCGCGCTCGATGCGGAACGAGGCTTGCGCGGCATACGAGCCCGCCAGCGCCGCGGCGGGAGACTTAGGGTCGGCTTTCATCGCCTCGTCCGCCAGGCGCGCCGCCTCTTCCTTGTGATCCATCGAAAGCTCGACGACCGAGGCGAGAGCCAGCGCCACCGGATCGGAGGGGTGCTCCTTGCGCGCCTTGCCGACGGCGGCGCGCGCTTCCTCGACCTGTCCTTCCGAGAGCATGTGGGCCGCTTTCGCCAGGGGCTTCCCGGCGTCGGCGTCGCTGCCGCCGAGCACCGGCGGATAGTAGAGCGCCCAAGCCACCGCGTCGCGCGGCTTCACCAGGATTCGCTTGACCGGCGCCTTGCCGCGCTCGACGTAGGCCTGCTCCCCTTTGCGGACCTCGAGGCTCCCTGCTTCATTCGATGCCAGGACCACTCCTTCCACCATGGTGATGGTGGTGGTGGAGTCCTCGGCGACCTCGATGGCGAATTCCGTCCCGCGGATGGCCGCCGTGACGGTCGGGGTCTCGATGCGCCCGTAGTCCTTCGGGGTGCGGCTGGAGAAGTAGTGCTTGCCGGAGAGGATCTGGAGCAAGGAGGGCTTTCCGGCGTCGGCCGGGACGATCTCGACCTCGCTCTTCTCGCCGATCCGGTGGAGGGTCTGATCGGAGTAGAGGATCGCGGCGCGGCTGGCGGCTCCGGTGCGCACCCGATCGCGATCGAAGAGGCTCTGTCCGACCGCGGAGGGGGACCAGGCCCCGCCCGCGCCTTGACGCGTCTCGACCTGGTTCTGCACGGCCTCGATCTTCGCCCGGCTCGGAGCCGAGTCGGCGGCTCCCCGCGCCGTCGTCGGGATCAGGATCGATGCCGTCAGGAGAACGGCCGCGGACGCCCGGATGAGGCGTCGCACGGCAAATCCGGCGCGCGAAGATCCGGTTCGCGGTCGTTGCGCAACTCGGTCGCCCAGCGGCGCATTCATGGTTTCCCCCCTATATACGATGGAGCCCCCCGCCGTTTCCCGGGGCGGAGGGCTCCACGGTCTCGTCGCGCGAGCCTACTTGATGTCCTTGAACAGCTCGAAGCCGGTCTTGAAGATCCTCGTCCCGGCGATCACGAACTTCATACGGTACTTGTGGGCCGACAGATCCTTGGTGCGCATCTGGTAGATCCATCCTCCCAGGCTGCTCTGGTAACGGAACTCAGGATCGAACTGGTTCGGAGAGTCGTTGATGTTGATTTTCGTCAGGTCCACCGGCTGGTTCGTGGTCAGGTCGAAGAGCTCGACGATCTTCGGCGGAAGCGCGTTGGTCGCGTCGAGGTTGAGGCCGCCGCAACTGAAGGTGAGCTTCAAGGGCCGCGTCTTGCCCAGCGCGAAGGGCTTCGGGGGCATGGGCAGCGAGCGCGGATCGTCCTCGGGAAAGGCGACGGCCATGGGGGCATACAGCCCCACGAAGCCGTCAAAGCCGTTCTGGATGTTGGTCGGATCGCACTTGCTGCCGATGCCGAGCGTCAGCGGCACGTCCTCGGAGACGGGGTTGCCGTTGGCCGAGCCGGTGAAGTGCAGCAGGAAGATGCGCGAGGTGTCGCCCAGGTAGTTGGCGTCCGTCGACAGGACGAACGAGCTGTTCCCCAGCTTGGGCGTCACCGCCGGAGGCGTGGAGCAGTTGCCGGTGGTGGCGGGTGTCCCCGGAATGTCGGGATAGCAGGCGGTGTCGGTCGAGATCGACACCGTCGTCGGGTTGTTGATTCCGTCGTTGGGCGTGAGATCCTGGGCGGGGCTGGAGATCTTGGCGCAGCCGCCGAAGAGGGTCGCGTACCCGGTATTGGCTACCGACACGTTGACCTTGACCGACTCGCCGGGCTGCCATAATCCGTCGCCGCTGGTGTCCTGGATGCTCACCGCGATCGGGCTGAGCGACATGGCGATCGTGCCGTTGGCCGGGCGGCTGGTATCGGGCACCAGCTGCAGGAACGGTCCGACGAAGGCGGAGCTGCCGTCGAGGCAGAGGTCGGTCGTGGGGTTCGGCGTGCTGCCGTCCAGGCAGACGTGGATGAAGCTCAGCACCTCTTTCGCCAGATAGCTCGCCGAGTTGCAGTTCAACGAGGTGCTCTGGCCCGAGGGAACCGTCTGGGTGGCCGCCTGCGTCTCGCAGACGGGCGCGGGGGGAGGCAGCGTGACGAGTACCTCCGGAGCGGCCAAAAGGTTGGAGGAGTTGGTGCCGGCTCCGGAGATGCAGAAGCAGGAGTTCCCCTGGCTGCAGGCGCCCTGTCCCGTGGACGGGCAGAGGGTGTTGCAGTTCACGCCGCAGCCGCCGCAGTTCTCGGCGTCGGTGTGGACGTTGACGCATTCGTTGTTGCAGGCCGTCTGCAAAGGCGAGATACAGGTGAAGCAGGCGGAGTTGGCGCAGATCTGGTTCGTTCCGCACGCGTGCCCGCAGGAACCGCAGTTCAGCGGATCGGAGGTGAGATCGACGCAATCGGCGCCGCACAGGGTCTGGCCGATGGGACAGGACGCCACGCAGGCACCGTTGTCGCAGAACTGGCCGTGCAGCGTGTCGCAATGGATCCCGCAGCCCCCGCAGTTGCTCTCGTCGGTCAGGTAGTCGACGCAGGTGCCGCTGCAGTTGAGCTGGTTCGGAAACGGACAGCACCCGGGAGGTCCGGCGTCCAGATGGGCGGTCACGGCGCCGGCGGTGTAGTTGGTCAGCGTCGTGTTGTAGTTGACCTGGCCCGATCCGCCCTGCTGCGAGCTGGTCGTGGCGGTGACCAGGGTTTTCGGCGGGCTGAAGAAGGTGACCAGGCTGGAGGTGAGCGACGTGTTGGAGAGCGTCACGCCGGAGGTGCTGAGCGAGCGCCCCGGAACAACGAACGGTCCGCGCGAAGTTCCCACGGGAAGTCCGGCCGTGGCCGTGAAGCAGATGTCATTGGTGCAGTTTTGGCCGGTGTAGGAGTAGATCGCCGAGGAAGTCTGCCAGGTCCACTTCGTGCCCACGCCCGTGGAGGTCCCGGCCGCCAGCGTGCCGTTCCAGGATCCCGGGCCCGCATTGGCCCATTTGAAAGTAAAGGCATTTCCGATCGACTTGTTCGTGAGGACGTTCTCGATCTTCGCGGGGTAGGTCGACAGCACGTTCAAGGTGACGCTGCTCTCGGCCGTCCCGTTTCCATCCAGGTCGACCGCCTTCGTAGCGGCCCGGACGATCAATCCTCCCAGAGTCACCATTGCTGCGAGGATGAGAAGGTACGTACAAGTACGTAGGACATGTCGTCGACGCATAAAATCCCCCGCTGAAATCGGCCCTCGCCGTCGCCCTGTCGCGATTTTGTTAGAATGCTTCCTCGATTGATCTTGCTGACCGGTTATTATAACGACGGATCCGCCCCACTGGGGCAAGCTTTTTCAATCTTTCACGCCGAAGCCCGGGAAGACGAGCGGGGGAGGGGGACCCTTGTGAAGCGGCCCGTTTATCGTCTCCGGTTCTGGGGAGTGCGGGGAACCGTCCCCAGCCCGGCAGCGGACAAGCTCGAATTCGGCGGCAACACCATCTGTCTCTCCGCCGCCCTGGGGGACCGGGACTACCTGATTCTCGATTGCGGCAGCGGCCTCCGGCTGCTCGGGAGCCAGCTGGTGGGGCTGCGCAACCGCACCTCCCGCCGGTATCATATCTTCCTGAGCCACTATCACTTCGACCACGTCGAAGGGCTCCCTTATTTTCCGCCGCTTTACGATCCCCACAGCATCATCACGTTCCATGGCTTCCGTTCCGGCCGGAAGTCGCCCCAGAAGATTCTGGAGACTCTGATAGCCCCGCCCTACTTCCCGGTCAAGCTCGCGGGGGTCCCTGCCCGGCTCCGGTACAAGACGGACGAAAGCTCTCCGTGGACGTTCAAAGATGTTCGCATCAGTTCTCTCCCCTTGCGTCATCCCAACGGCTCGCTCTCCTACCGGCTGGAGCACGCCGGCCGGCGGATCGTCTTCGCCACCGACCACGAGCACGGCGACGCCAAGACCGATCAGGCGCTGATCCGGTTCGCCGATCGCGCCGATTACCTGATCTACGACGCCACCTACATTCCGGGGGAATACGAGAGCCTGAGGCGGGGATGGGGGCACAGCACCTGGTACGCCGCGGTCCAGACCGCCCGCGCCGCCCGCGTCAAGACCCTGGTGCTCTTCCACCACCACCCCGATCACTCCGACCGGGACTTGAAGGAGATCCTGAGAGTGGCCCGCAAGGAGCTTCCGTCCACCCTGGCGGCGCGGGAAGGTATGGAACTGCCTTTTTAGTGTCGCGTCCCAGAAATCCCGTTGCATTCGACCGTCGATCCATCCCGGCTGGCTTCGTTGCACCTCGCTTACGTACCGGCTTCGGGTACGCCGCGCTCGGCGCGCCTTGCCATCCGGGGCGCCTCGAAGGTCTCGATGCTAACGTGATTTCTGAAACGCGATACTATTCTATTAGTTAGCGGATAGTTAGGAGGGAAGGCGGCGGACGAGCAGCATCGTCATGTCGTCGATCTGAGGGCTCAGACCGCCGAAGCGCTCCACCTCCCGGACGATGAGCTCCAGAAGGCGCGACATCGGCTCCTGCTGATGGCGCCGGACCAGCTCCCCGACCCGGGCCTGCCCGAACGGCTCCGACAGGGCGTTTTCGTGCTCGAAGATGCCGTCGGTGATCAGGGCCAGGATGTCGCCGGGGTCGAGCTGGTGCATGCGCGGAGAGGGCAGCGCCATCCCCGCGACGAAGCCCAAAGGAATCGTGGACGCTCCGAGCCAGTCGCACTGCTCCGTGGCGGCGTGGAAGTGGAGGAGCGGCCCCTGACCTCCCGCGTGATAGATCACCCGGTGGCGCTCGGTGTCCAGCAACCCCAGGAAGGCCGTGACGAACCGGTTGTCGGGAAGGTCCTCGACCAGCTGGTCGTTGATGTGGCGAAAGGCGTCGTCCAGATCGGCGCCGAGCCGGACGGCCATCCGCAGCATCGCCCGCACCTGCGTGACCGAAAGCGCGGGGCCGAGGCCGTGCCCGGTGGCGTCCCCGAGCAGGAGCATGAGCCGGTTTCCGTCCATGCCGATGATGTCGAAGATGTCGCCGCCGGTCTGATTGGCCGGGCGGCTCCAGCCGGCCAGGTCGTAGCCGGCGAGTCGCGGCACGGCTCGCGGCAGGACCCTGATTTGAATGTCCCGCGCGACCGCGAGCTCCCGCTCCATCTTCTCCTTCTCCACGAGATCGGCGAGCATCTGGGTCCGCTGGATCGCCACGGCGCACTGCGCGGCGAGGGCCGTCGCGATCCCCTGGTCCTCCTCGGTGAACACCCCGGTGTCCTTGTTCAGCACCTGCATGACGCCGACGAGCGAATCGTTGTAGCCGATCAGCGGAACGGTCAGCAGGCAGCGGGTGCGGTAGCCGGTCTTGAGATCGGATTCACGGTTGAAGCGCGAATCGGCGTAGCAGTCCGGGACGTTGATCAGGCGGCGCGTCTCGGCGCACTCCCCGACGATCCCGCGGTTCGCCGGGAAGCGCAGCGACCCCACGCCGGTGGCGACGGTGGTGTAGAGCTCGCGGGTCCGGGGGTCGTATAGGAAGACACTGCCGCGGTCGGCGCGGAGGACGGTCCGGGCGGCGTCGATGACTTCCGTGAGCAGGGCGGTGAGATCGATCGGGGTCGCGAGCCGGCGGGTGACCTCGAGGATCCGCTCCATCGGATGGGCGCTGGGGGGCTGCCGGCGGGCTGGCGCTCCGGGAGCCTTCTTCTTCCGCGCCAGCTTCTTGGGTGCCTGCCTTCGGGTTGGCGGAGCGAGAGCCTTCTTCCGAGCCGGCGCTCGGGACGCCCGGGCTGGCGCGCTGGGAGTCTTCTTCCGGGCCGGCGCCCTGGGTGCTTGCTTCTTCCGGCCCCCCCCCATGTCCCTCCTCCTCCTTGGTTTCCTAGAGATTAGCAGAGAATGCAAGCGGTGCCTAACGCACCGGCGTTGTCGTATGATGGGGGCGCGAACCGATAGGACCGCTTGACAGGAGGCTCGGTGGCGAGCGCCGGCCGTCCCCCTCGAAAAGGGGTGGGCAAATCGATCATCCTTGGCGCCGTTTTCGTGGCGGCGCTGCTGGCCCTGGTGATCTACGCCAGCTCCGGCTTGGGCCGCCACGCCTGCGAAGTCTGCCTCGACTTCGAGGGGCGGACGGCGTGCCGGAAAGCCGAGGGGAACACGGTCGAGGAAGCGCGCCGCACCGCGACCGACCTGGCCTGCGCCATGCTGTCCTCCGGCATGACCGAGAGCCTGCGATGCGCCAACACGCCGCCATCGAGCGTGACCTGCGACGGGACGCGCGCCTCAATTGCTGGGGGGCGGTACTAAGGAGCCGACATGAAGCATGAGAGGACGCCGGGAGGGGGGCTGAAGCTGGAGCTGGACGATCGGGAGGCGCGGCTCCTGCGTTATCTCGCGGAGCGGGCGACGTTCGTCGACACCCCTCCGGAGGAGCAGGAATCGATCCTCCAGCTGGCGGAGCAGATCCTCGCCGCGCTGGGCCAGAAGCCGTCGCCGTGAGCCGCGAGCCGGTCCACATTCTTCACGGATTGTCGATCCCGGAAGACGAGCTGGAGCTCAGGACCTCGAAGAGCGGCGGCCCCGGCGGACAGAACGTCAACAAGGTGAACACCCGCGTCACCCTGCGCTTCGACGTGTTCCGCTCGCCGAGCCTGTCGGAGCAGCAGAAGCGGCGAATCGTCTCGCGCCTCGCGACGAAAATCACCGCCGCCGGCATCTTGCACGTGACTTCCCGGAAGTCCCGCAGCCAGGCCGCCAACCGCGAAGCCGCGGAGGAGCGTTTCGCGGCGCTGCTGCGGGAGGCGCTGACCCCCAAGCTGGCGCGCCGGCGAACGGCGGCGCCGGCGGGCGCCGGGGCGGAGCGCTTGCGGGCGAAGAAGCGCCGCTCCCGGATCAAGCGGAGTCGATCCCTCCCGGGCTGGGAAGACTGATGTAGTGTCGCGTCTCCGAAAGCCCGTTAGCACCGAGGCCGACGGCCAAATGCAACGGGATTGAGGAGACGCGACACTATCCCCAGGGCTCGGAAGCGCCGCGCTTGTACCAGGCGCAGTCGCTCGCGGCGGCCCGGGTGCGCGATTCGAGGGCCGCGCGCGCGGCCGCGGAGATCGGCTGGAAGCGCCGCCCCAGCGCCACGTTCTCCTCGAGCTGCCGCACCGAATCACAACCGATGATGACCGTCGAGACGGGCAGGCTCCAGACGTAGTCGACGCATTCCCTCATGGTGAGGCCCGATTTCGCCAGGAGCCTCCCGCGGGCGGGCACTTTCATGCCGATCACGCCCATCTTCTTGGCCGCCGCCGCCCCGAGGAGCTTCTCCTGGAAGGAGAGGTGATGCGGATCGGCGGCATTCAGCGCCATCAGGATGCAGTCGAAATCGAATCGCCGGATTCCCTCGAGGAGGCTGGCCGGGTCGTAATGGCCCGTGATTCCCAGGAAGCGCACCATCTTCTCCTCCCGTGCCCGCACCAGCGCCGCAAGCGACCCGTCCGGGCGGAAGATCGAATCGAGATCCTCCCGGTCGCTGACGTGATGGAGCTGCCAGAGGTCGAGATGATCGGTGTTGAGGCGCTTCAGGCTGTTCTCCAGCAGGCGCAGCGAGCCGTCGCGGCTGCGATCGTCGGTCTTGCTGGCCAGGAAGGTCTCGGAGCGCCGCGTCTTGAGAACCTCGCCGAGGTAGTCCTGGCTCGGCCCGTACAGCGGCGCCGTGTCGCAATAGTTCACCCCGAGGTCGAGGGCGCGATGGATGATCCGCACCGCCTCCTGGCGCGCGGCGGAGCCGCGCTCCTCGAGCCGCGCCTGCCCTCCCAGGGAGAACAGCGCGACCTGATGGCCGGTGCGCCCCAGCGGGCGCTTCGGCATCGCCGCCGGCGCGGGAGTCTCGGCCGCCCGGCCCCGCGCCCGGATCGGATCGAGCGCCGCCAAGCCGAGCCCGGCGCCGCCGGCCAAGCCGATCTTCATGAACTCTCTGCGGTCCACCTTCTTGCCCATGGAGCCTCCTTCGGAGATTCCGCCGAGGCGTCGTCCCGCCGGCGCCTCTCAGCAATAGCGTCAGGCGATTCGGGGGACGCGACTTTAGTCGACCGCCGGAAGGCTGGAGGCCTCCGGCGCCGCGTCGTCCTTCTTACCCCCGGGGCGGCGGACGAGGCGGGCGCGCGTCACCGCCTCTTCGCCGAAGCGCTCCCGCACGGCGTCGGACGCGATCGCGAGGCGCCGGGCCTTCTCCTCCCGGGCGTCGGGGAAGAGGAGCGCCGGCTGGCCGGCGCGCGGCGCCAGGGCGGCCGCCCCGACCCCCAGCAGGCGGACTCCCTTGCCTCGCAGCCGGATGCGCTCGCGATAGAGCCGGCGCGCCGCCGAGACGATCGCCTCGGGAAGGTCGGTGGGCTCGGCGAGCGTGTGCGCCCGGGTCCAGGTCGTGAAGTCACCGGCGCGGACCTTGAGGCGGACCGTCCGGGCCGTCAGCCCGTGGCGCCGGAGCTGGCGCGCCACCCCTTCCGAGCGCGCCAGCAGGGCGCGATCGATCGCCTCGGGATCGACGAGATCGACGCCGTAGGTTCGTTCCTCCGAAATCGACTTCGCCTCGCGCTCCGCCTCGATCGGCCGGTTGTCCTGGCCGCGGGCGAGCGCGATGAGATGACCGGCCCGCTCGGCGCCGATCCCCTGCTCGAGCCGGCGCCGGGCGATCCGCAGCACGTCGCCGACCGACTGGATGGAGAGGGCGCGGAGATGGCGGGCGGTCTTGGGCCCGACGCCCCAAAGCCTGTCGACGGGAAGCGGGTGAAGGCGGAGCGGCACGTCCGCAAGCGGCAAGACGACGAGTCCGTCGGGCTTCTCCAGATCCGACGCGACTTTGGCGAGGAACTTGTTCGGTGCGACCCCCACCGAAGCGGTCAACCGCTCCTCCCGCCGAATCTGCTCCTTGAGCCGGCGGGCGACGCGGCGTCCCCCCTCGAGAGAGGAAGCAATCCCGGTGAGATCCAGAAACGCCTCGTCGATCGACAGCGGCTCGACCACCGGCGAGATCCCCTCCATCATCCGGCGGATCGATCGGGAGACTTCCGCATAGAGGCTCATTCTTCCCGGCAGCCAGATCGCCTGAGGGCAGAGCCGCTCGGCCGTCACCGAGGGCATCGCCGAGCGAACGCCGAACGCGCGGGCCTCATAGGAGCAGGTCGAGACGACCCCGCGCTTGCCGCGATGGCCCACGATCAGCGGCTGGCCCGCGAGATCGCGATTCTCGCGAATCTCGACGGCCGCGTAGAACGCGTCCATGTCCAAGTGAAGCACGACGCGGGCCGGGGAACCTCTCATGACAGGAGACTACCCCACCCGAAGCCGGGGCGCCAGCTGGGGTCGCGTCTCCGAAATCCCATTTACATGAGGCGGCTTGACCCGCGATGGGATCGGTCGTCTGGTATCTCGCCCGGGCGAGGAATTCTTGCGGAGTGGGAACGTACGGGACATCAGGAAGGGATGCGGGCCTTCCGCCTTCTCCGTGAGGAGTGCTTCAAATCAAGCCTGCACGACGGAGGGGAGGGTCACCGGGCCGGTGCCGGAAGGCAGAGACGGCAATACGGTGGAGACCTGCGATTTCGGGATGAAGCCGTCCGCGCCGCTGCTCAGGGCCGCCTCCCGGTAAACGTCCCCGCCGAAGGCGCTCATCATGATGATCTGGATCCCGGGCTGTTTCTCCTTGATCAGACGGACCGCTTCCAGCCCGCAGATCCGCGGAATCGCCAGATCCATGAGGATCAGATCGGGCTCGAGGCTGCGAGAAAGTCGCACCGCCTCCTCCCCGTTCTTCGCTTCCCAGACCACGTCGTGGTCTCGCTTGGCGCGGAGAATCCGCTTGATGGCGGCCATGCATTTCGGATCGTCATCCACAATCAAGATTCTCATGCAAGCTCCTTTTCGCTTTCCCCACCCCAGGGCGCGGACTCAAGCGATCGGCTCAATCGAGTTCAGCGCAACGCGGACGCGCCGAAGCAAGCCAAGACCTGAAAAAGAGTAGCGAGCGCCACCGGCGGCGCCTATAGGGTGAATACCCCATTCGCGCGCCGGAATCTACGTAGAAGCCCGGCGGTCCCGGCGCCCCGCGAAGCTTCCGGCAGCCGCTACCCTCTCGCGGTCTCAACGACTTGCCGGTTCTTCGGGGGCGGCCGGGTCCAGCGGGCATGGCGCCGGGGCGATCCGGGGACTGACGAAGACGCCTCCCGACCCCACCCGTCGAATCGCCGCGACCAGATCGTCGGCTGCCTGGCTCTTGAGCACGTAACCGTGCACCCCTGCTTCGAGAGCCTCCGCGACATAGGCGGCTTCGGCGTGCATCGTGAGCAGGATGCTCTTCGTTTCGGGCAGGCTGCGCCGCAGGAGGCGGGCCACCTCCAGCCCATTGAGCAAAGGCATCTGCAGATCCAGGACGACCGTCTCGGGCCGCAGGGCCTGGGCCAGGCGGAGCGCTTCCTCGCCGTCGGCGGCCTCGCCGAGGACGGGAATCCCGTCCCGCTCCAGCAGGGCCTTCAGGCTCTTGCGGACCAGAGGGTGATCTTCCGCGATTAAAGCTCCGGCGACACGCGACACTTAGCTCCTCATCGGAAGCGTCACGCGGACATGGGCCCCTTCGCCGGGAGCCGACTGGATGCTGATCGTCCCGCGCAGCGCCTCGACGCGCTCCCGGATTCCCATCAATCCGAGGCCGCGACGAATCCGGCTCTCGGCCTCGGGGTCGAAGCCTTTGCCGTCGTCCCGGACCGAGGCCTGGATCTGGTTGCCTTCACGGCGCAAATCGATGCGGACCTCCTTGGCCCGGGAATGCTTCGCGGCGTTGTTCAACATCTCCTGGAAGATCCGGTAGAGCGCCGTCTCGAGCGCCGGTGGCAGCCGCTCCGCGAGTGAAGACTCCACGCTGACGGAAAGCCCGCTGCGCTTGCCGACGCTCTGTCCGAGGAAGCGCAAGGCGGGCAGCAGGCCGAGGTCGTCCAGCATCATCGGCCGCAGCTCGTGGGAGAACTGCCGCAGCCGCTCCTCGATCTTGTCCAGGATCTCCCTCAGGTCCTGCAGTTGTCCGCGCTGGGCCGGCTGCAGATCCATCCCCAGCTCCTCGAGCCCGAGGTGGACCGAGACGAGAAGCTGGGCCGCGTCGTCGTGGAGGGCGTGGGCGATGCGCTTCGCCTGCTCCTCGAGCAGCTCGTTGAGGTGTCTCAAGGCGCTGTTGGCCTCGCGAAAGGCGCGGTGCGTCATCTCATAGGAGGAGAGGCTCTCCTGGAAGAACCTGCCGGCCGCCTGGATCTTCTCCTCGCCGGGGGGAGACCCGGCCACCGAAGCCATGAGTATCGTCTGCAGCTCGGCCATCTCCAGGATTCCCATCCCCGCGTTCATGGCTTTCCGGCCGAGCTCGTAGGCCTGCTCCAGGCCGGACTCGGGCGTCCCATCGAGGTATCGCAGCAGCGCGCCCCGGTACTCCGCCGCGAAGGCGGGTTCCACGGCGCTCACGGCTGCCATCCCTCGTAACGGGCCGCCAGGACGAGCGCGTCGTCGTTCTCCTTCCAATGGCGCGCCATGATGCCCTTCACCATGAGGTCGACGTCCTTCTCGGAGCGGACCTCGCCGAAGAATTGCGGGGCGACGCCGTCCGTGACGAAAAGCAGGAGGTCCTTGGGCGAGAGGCGCAGGACGGAGACGTGGGGGGGAGGCAGCTGCCGGCCGACGATGCCGCCGCGCAGCGAGAGGCTCTCATGGGCCGCGGAGGCGTCGGCGTGGACGAGGAGCCCCTCGACGTTGCCGATGCCGACCCACTGGAGAGCGCCGTCGATCGTCAAGGAGGCCAGGCTCATGACGACTCCCCGCGTCCCGCGCAGCTCCTCGTGGCAGTGCTGGATCAGCTTGAGGACCGGCTCGCCGGCGTGGCGATCGAGGATCTGGACGGCCAGCGTGGAGGCGTCCGCCGCCTCGCGCCCGTGGCCGAGCCCGTCGATCGCCGCGAGCAGGACGCCCGAGGAGAAGCGCTTGACGAGGTACCGGTCCCCGGACACCGATTCTCCCGGAAGAGCTCGCGTGGCCGCCGTCCAGACGAGCGGCCCGCAGGTCATTGCTTCCATTTCTTCACCCTCACGGTGGTGCCGACGCCGACGCCGGAGACGATCTCGAACTCGTCCATCAGGCGGCGGACGCCGGGGAGGCCGAGGCCCAAGCTCCCGGAAGTGGAATAGCCGGCCTGCATGGCCCGATCGAGGTCCGGGATCCCGGGGCCTTGGTCCCGCGCTTCGAGCTCGATCCCTTTCCGCTCGCCGTCGTCCACGAGGCCGATGATGATCTCTCCCTGCTTGGCATAACGCACGATGTTCCGCGCCAGCTCGGAGATCGCGGTCGCCACCAGCGTCGATTCGGTGGACGAAAGACCTATCTGGCGGGCCAGGGATCGTCCCTTCTCCCGGGCCGCCACGATGTCGTAATCGGTTCGTATGGGTAGCCGCGTCTCATCTTCCACGACGATCCATCTCTTGTCTGCGTTGCTTGGCGCTCTTGTCCAGGAACTCGAGGCCCTCCTCGAGGTCCAGGGCGGTGGCGACTCCCTCCAGGGTGAGGCCGAGCTGGACCATGGCGAAAGCCACCTCGGGCTGGATGCCGACGATGACCGTGTCGGCGCCGCGCAGCTTGATCATGTGCGCGATGTCCCGGAGCGTGCGGGAAGCGAAGGAATCCATCACGTCCAGGGCCGTCACGTCGACGATCACGCCGAGGGACCGGAATTTCCCGACCCGCTCCACCAGGGCGTCCCGCAGGAGCATCAAGTCGGCGTCGGTGAGGGCCGACTGGATGCTGGCGATGAGATACGGTCCCTGCTTGAGGATGGGAACGGGCACGATGATCCTCCGTCAGGCGCGGGTCTCCGCGTTCAGGACGACCTTGTACCCCAGGAGCCGCTCGGCCTCTTCGATGCCTCCCTGGAGATCGCCGACGGTGGTCATCTTGATGAGGTCCACGCCGATGTTGACCAGGGTCTGGGCGATCTCCGGCGACAGGCCGGTGACGATGACCGTCGCCCCGAGGAGCCGGGACGCCTCGACCGTCTGGACCAGATGGTTCGCCACGCTCGAGTCCATCGCCGCCACGCCCGTGATGTCGATGACCACGACGCGGGCGCGGTTCGTCCGGATCCCGCGCAGGAGCTGCTCCGTGAGCTGGCGGGCGCGCTGCGGATCGATGACGCCGATGATCGGCAGGATCAGCAGGCGCTCGCGCACCTGCAGCACCGGGGTGGAGAGCTCCCGGATCGCCTCCTGCTGCTCGCGGATCGTCCGCTCGCGCTCCTGGACGAAGCCGACCGCGACGGTGATGGCGATGCGGTTGGCGGCCGGCTCGTACGCGTCCAGGATCCGGTTGAGGGTCTGGAAGTCGGACTGGTACTTGGCGAACAGGGAGCGGGCCAGGACGTCGCGCAGGAGGAGGACGATGCCGACCACCTCGTGGGTCTCGACGCCCCGGGGGATGATCCTCTCGGAGAGGTTGCGCGCGTAGGCCTGAAGGGTCTCGAACGTCTCCGTCTCCAGGGCCTCGACGTAGTTGTCGTAGACGGAGGTCGCTTCGGCGAAGATCTCCTGCTCGGTCATCGCGGTGAGCAGCCGGGCTTCCGTGATCCGCCGGGCCCATTCCTCGCGCAGCTGGGTGCGATTCTCTCGGAGGTGCGCCACCAGCTCGCGCAGCAGGTTGGTGGTGTCGGCGCTCTCCCGGGCGCCGCGCTTTCGAGGCTCTGGTTCTTTCATGGACGTTCGCTCCTCCCTCGCCTGGGAACGACAGGTTTCCTCCCGCCATCGCCGGGAGCCCAACAGGCTGGACGCTACGTCGAAGGAGGAGGGAGCGCCATCCTTCCATTCCTGACAGGGGGGTCAGAGTTTTCCTGAGGGAACTGCTTAACGGGCGCTGCGCGTCCGATCTTTGGCCCAGGCGCGCAGAGAGTCGATTTTCTGGGACATCGTCCGGGCGATGGGGCGGGTCCGGGAGATCTCCTCCAGCAGCGAGTCGGTCGACAGCTCCCGCCGGCCGGAGAACGCGGTGTAGAGGCCGGCGACGATCGCCTGTTCCACGTCGGCGCCGCCGTAGCCTTCGGTGGCGCCGACGAGCCGCGTGAGGTCGAAGGCGCCGGGATCCTTGCCGCGCTTCTTCAGGTGGATGGAAAAGAGAGCGGCGCGGGCCTCGGCGTCGGGCAGATCGAGGAAGAAGATCTCGTCGAACCGCCCTTTCCGGAGGAATTCGGGAGGCAGCCGGGAGACGTCGTTGGCGGTCGCCACGACGAAGACGTCCCCCTTGCGGTCCTGGAGCCACGAGAGAAAAGTCCCGAAGATCCGCGTGGAAACGCCGCCATCCTCCTCCCCGCCGGAGACCGCGAACGCCTTCTCCAGCTCGTCGATCCAGAGGACGATGGGAGCCATCTTCTCGGCCGTCTCCATGGCCCGCTTGAAGTTCTTCTCCGTCTCGCCGACGTACTTGTCATAGAGACGCGTGGGATCGAGCTTCAAGAGCGGGAGCGCCCATTCGCGCGCCACGGCCTTGGCGCAAAGGCTCTTGCCGCAGCCCGGCACCCCCAGCAGGAGGACCCCTTTCGGAAACGGGAGGCCGAACTGCGCGGCGCGGGCCGGATCCCCGAGGAGAGCGCGCCGATCCGCCAGCCACCCCTTCAAGCCGGCCAGCCCGGCCACGTCGGACATCTTCTCCCCGGCGGGAAAGTACTCCAGGATCCCTTCCCGCTCCACGAGAGCTCGCTTCGCTTCGACCACTGCCTGGATGTCCTCGGAGGAAAGCTTCCCGTCCTCCACCACGACGCGCGTCAGGATCCTCTCCGCCTCGGCCAGCGTCAGCCCTTTGAGGTTGTTCAGCAGCCGGGCGAAGTCGTCCGCCTGCATCTCGACCCTCAGCGACATCCGGGCGCCGAGATCCTTGAGCACCCGCTGGAGCAGCGCCCGGTAATCGTCCGGCTCCGGAAGAGGCAGGTCCACGGTGGCGCTGACCGCCTTGAGCGCGTCCGGCAGCGTGATGCCGGTTCCCGTGAGCACGATGGCTCCGGTCATCTTGCTGAACTGTCCCGCCGCGTCGGCCAGGCGGGCCGCCACGATCCGGTCGTCGAGATACGGTCCCAGGCCGTCGAAGTGGTAGATCGCCGGAAAAGAGCTCGCTTCCACGTGCGCCAGGGCCTGGCCCGGATCGGCCGTGCCATAGACCGATCCCTCGACGCCGTCGCGCCGCAGTCCCTTCGTCCGGCTCCACAGGAAGTAGGGGAGGCCCAGCTCGACGGCCAGCCGCCGCAGCAGCGCGCCGGCGCGCTCCACTTCCGCCGTTTCGACCTGGATGACGCAGTAGCGTGACTTGATGAGAAGGAGGAGATCGTTGAGCCGGTCGTTGGCGGGCACGGCGCCTCGTGAGGTGGCGATGCGCCGCGAACATATCGAAAATGGGGTTTAATATCAAGCCGCGCCGAAGCCTGCAGAAGGAGATCGCGCGATGTCGTGGGATAGGGATCGCCGAGACCCGCCATGAGGCTCCGATGGCCGTGAACGCGGAACCGTCCGGCCGCTTTCCGGAGGGAGTCGCCGGCTCGGAGGCGGCGGTATGGACCGCCGGCCTGAGAAGAACCTTCGGCGACGTCGTCGCGGTGGATGACGTCGATCTGAGCGTGCCGCGCGGCAGCGTGTACGGCTTCCTGGGGCCCAACGGGGCCGGGAAATCCACCACCATCAAGTGCCTCACCGGATTGCTGCGGCCGTCGGCCGGCGCGATCCGGATCCTGGGGATGGATCCGGCGCGCGATCCGGTCGCCGTCAAGCGCCGCGTCGGGGTGGTCCCGGAGGATCTGGCCCTCTTCGACAGGCTGACGGGCTGGGAGACGCTCGATTTCGTGGGTGAGGTCCACGGCCTCGAGCGGGAGACGATCCGCCGGCGGGCCGAGGAGCTGCTGGAGCTGATGGACCTGCGCGACGCCGCGGGCTCGATGGTGGCCGACTACTCGCACGGGATGCGCAAGAAGATTGCGCTGGCGGCCGCGCTCCTTCCCGCGCCCGGTCTGCTGTTCCTCGACGAGCCCTTCGAAGGGATCGACGCCGTCGCCTCGCGCCAGATCAAGAATCTGCTGCAGGCCTTCGCGGGGCGCGGCGGCACCATCTTCCTCACCTCGCACATCCTCGAAATCGTCGAGCGGCTCTCCGACCACGTCGGAGTGATTCACCGCGGCAAGCTCGTGGCGCAGGGGACGCTCGCCTCTCTCAAGGCGGGACGCGAGGCGGGAAAGACCCTCGAGGAGATTTTCCTCGAGCTGGTCGGCGCCGGCGGGTCGGCGGGGCCGGCGCTGGACTGGCTGGCGGGATGATCCGGGTCCTCCGGGCTTTCTGCAGGCTGCGCTGGCGCCTGATGATCAACGGCCTTCGCCCCACGCGGCGGCGGGACGCGGTAGAGCGGTTTTCCCGCGCCCTGCAAGCGCTGACGCCGGCGATCCTCGCCGTGCTTTTCGTTCCAGTGATTCTGCTGACGGCGTTCCTGGCGTTCGTCGCCGGATCTTCCCTGGGAGAATCGGGACGGTTTCTGGGCCCCGCGCTGGCCGTCCTCCGGCTCCTTCTTCTCTTCGAGACGGCCTTCGCCCTGCTGGCTCCTCTATTCCGCGCGACGCTGGGGACGGGACGGAGCCCGGCGCGCCTCCTGCTCCTGCCCATTCCCGTGAGGACCCTCTATTTCGCCGAGACGGTGTCCACTCTCAGCGATCCCTGGCTCGCCATCCTGGCGTCCGGACTTGTTTTTCTTTCCGCCGGATGGTCGGCGACCGCTTCGCTGGCGCCCGGGCTTCTCCTCCTGGCCGCGGGCGGAGCCCTCCTCGCCCTGCTCGCCGGACTGGGAATGCTCTCCTCGTCGATGGCTCAGCTCGTTTTCCGGAGCCGGCGCCGCGGCGAATGGGTCAGCGTCGCCCTGCTCACGGCGTTTGGCGCGGCCGGCATGCTGCCGGCCCTCCTCGCCAGCCTGGAGCCCGCCGAAAAGCACCGGCCGCCCGCCGCTGCTCCGGGGATCGGCATCGCGGCGCCCTCGGCTCCCCGCCGCGAGATCCGGCTCGACCTTCGCGGTTGGGACGGCCGGGCGCTGCCGGCATGGGCGGCCGTCTATCCTCCGGAGCTCTACGCCCGCTGCCTCGCCCTGGTGACCGAAAGACGCGCGCCGGAAGCCCTCGCTCCGCTGGCCCTCCTGGCGCTTTTCGCGGCCGGCCTTCATGGGGTCGCCGGCCGCGTCCATGCGAGGCTGCTCGAGACTCCCGAAATCCAATCGGGACGCGGGCGGCGAGGGGCCATGCCGCGATGGATACGGCTTCCCCGTCTGGGACAGTCCTCCTCGGCCGTGGCGCTGGCCCAGGTGCGCCTGATCTTCCGGACGGTCCAGGGGAAGATCGGATTCTCCCTGATCCCCCTGGTCGTCCTGATCGTGGGCACGCTCTGGCTCCGCCGGCCGCGCGAGCTTCTTCCCGAAGGGCTGCCGGTCCCGTTCGGGGTGATCCTGGCTCTCGGCGGCGCTCTGCTGACGCTGCTGACCCTGGAGGCCGCGGTCCTGAATCAGTTCGCGCTGGATCGATCGGGGCTTCTGCTTGCGTTCCTCTCGCCGATCTCGGATCGGGAGTTGATCCGGGGGAAGGCCGCGGGAGCGGCCATTTTGGCGGTGAGCCGGGCCGCGCCTTGCGGGCTCATCGCCTTGCTTCTGGCGCCCGGCGGGTCGCCGTTTCTATGGATGGCCGGAATCGCTTCGGCGGCGGCGGCGTTTCTCCTCCTGGCGCCCGGCGGGGCCATCGTCTCGACGCTCCTTCCCAAGACGATGGACGCGGGACGAATCGGCCGCGAGGGGAAGCCCGACTTCTGGGCCTCCCTTCTGGGAATGCTGTTCATCGCGATCGGCGCCGGCCCGGCGATCCTCTGCGGCCTGGGCGCGCTCCTCTTTTTCGAGAGCCCGGCTCTCGCGTTTCTGGGCAGCGCGGGATGGGCCGTCCTGTGCGCGGCGATTTCGATCCCGCTCTTCCGGCTCGCCGAGCGCCTGCTGGCGGCGCGGCGCGAGAACCTGGCGCTCGTGGCCCAGGGGCGCTGAATAGTGTCGCGTCTCCGAAATGACGGCCTCGATGCTGACGTGATTTCCGAGACGCAACACTAACGGCCTTGAAACGCCCGGCGAGCGTGCCCGACCTCCTTACGGACAGGCCAACGGGGAAATACTGCGCGGCGTCCCGTCCGAGGCGGCGCCGGGGCTCGTTTGCGCTCCCGCCGCGTTGAGAGCGGTCACGACGTAGGAGAACAGGCTGCCGAGCGCCGGCGTCGCCGGGTCTCCTCCCGGCCACATGGGCGCCGGGCTCTGGAAGACGCAGTTGAAGGTGCCGCTCCCGTTTCCGGAGGATCGATAGACGTGGTAGCTCGCGATGGGGTGTCCCGACGTGGCCGCCAGATTCTCCCAGTCCCAGCCGGATAAGCCGAGATTGAAGGGCGCGGCGCCGATCCCGGACACCTGGAGATTCGGCAGGATCGGGAGGATCTTGAAGACCTCGCCGCTGCGGTCCACGATGTAGATCTCACCCCGGGCGTCTTCTCCGAACGACGTGATCGAGGTGATCGCCAGCCCGCCGCCGGGAGTCAGCTCCGCCGTGCGGTCCATCGCGGCGGTCAGGACGCCGCCCGACATCTTGAAGGATTTGATGAAATCGGCGCAGTAATCGGCGTAGAAATAGGTTCCGCCGAGCGCCGACATCCGGCAGCCCCGATAGGGATATCCCCCGGTGATCGAGCAGGCGCCGGAGCTGTGATCGTATTCCGCCACCGGCAGGACGAGACCCGGGATCGCGGGGCAAGTGCCGCCGGGGCAGGACGGATTGGGGCAGTGGGTTCCCTCATAATAGTCCCAGCCGTAATTGTCCCCGGGCGACCGGGGCGCCGCGCGGAAGTCCACTTCCTCCCACTGAAGCTGACCCACGTCGGCGATGTAGAGATCCGACGTCAGCCGATCGAACGCCCACCGCCAGGGATTCCTGAGCCCCAGCGCCCAGGTTTCGACCGTGACGGGCGCCGCGTCGACGTCGATCCGCAGCATTTTCCCGGACAGGGAGGCCGGGTTCTGGGCGTTGCCGTTCGGATCGCAGCCGCTGCCTCCGTCGCCGGTGCCGAGATATAGATGTGGATCGTCCGGGGCGAAGGCCAGCATCCCGCCGTTGTGGTTCCCGAAGTTCGGATGCGGGATCGTGAGCAGGATCGTGCGCGTCGTGGGATCGGCCCGATCGGGATCGAGTGCGTCGCGCGTGTAACGGACCAGGAAGTTGCTCGTGCCCGAGGTGTCGGTGTGGAAGATGTAGACGAACCCGTTCGCGGCGTAGTTCGGGTGGAAAGCGAGCCCGAGGAGGCCTTGCTCATTGTCGCCGCCGTCCGCCGGAGAGTTGGTGAGGGACGCGACATTCAAGAAGTCGTTGGCCAGCAGCGCGCCGTTGCGCAGGATCCGGATGCGGCCGTCCTGCTCGACGATGAAAAGACGGTCGACGTCGCCGGCGGGCGCCGTCACGAACAGCGGCCTGAGAAGCCCCGAGACGACGCGAACGGTCGTCAGCGGGGTCGGGGAGGCGTCGGAGATTCCGTCACAGAGGGCCGCTTCGGCCTCCGGGGCGGGGAGCAGAAGCAAGCCGGCGAGAAATGGGGCAAGGAGGAGAGATCGGGGAGTCGGCATGGGGCACCTCGATTCCGAAGGGGGGGATCGGCCCGGCTCAGGCGCTGCCGATGAAGATCCCGGCGAGAAAGACCATGACGCCTCCGACCACGACCTGAAGCGTGGCCGAGAGGAAGGGAGTGTCCATGTAGCGGTTGCGAATCCAGGCGATGACGAACAGCTCGACCACGACCACCAGAGTCGCGACCGTGGTGGCGGTGAGGAAGTGCGGAATCAGGAAGGGGAGCGCGTGACCCACCCCTCCGACGAAGGTCATCAGTCCGCAGATCAGGCCGCGCAGCAACGGCCGGCCGCGGCCGGTCAGACTGCCGTCGTCGGACAGCGCTTCGGCGAAGCCCATGCTGATTCCGGCGCCCACCGACGCCGCCATCCCGATGAGAAAGGTCTCCCAGGTCTGGCGGGTGGCGAAGGCGGCGGCGAACAGGGGCGCCAGCGTGGAGACCGATCCGTCCATCAGGCCCGCCAGCCCCGGCTGGACCACCTGGAGCAGGAACAGCTGGCGGGAGATCCGCGCCTCCTCCGCTCTCTCCGAGACGTCCTGCCCGGCCGGATCGATGAGCGCCGAGACCTGCTCGTGCCGGCGCTCCTCTTCGGCGAGATCCCCGAGGAGCTGCCGCATCTCCGCGTCCTTGGCATTGCGGGCGGCGTGGCTGTAGAAGCGCTCGGTCTCCAGCTCGCGGAGCGCCACGCGCCGGCGCACCTCTTCCACTCCCATGGGGCGCCATACGGGAGGGGGATCGTGGCGCACGAAGCCGCGGATGTCCTCGGGGCGCACCAGCGGAATCTCCTCCCCGAACTTCTGCTTGAAGAGGTTGATCAGCCGGTGGCGGTGACCATCCTCCTCGGCGCGCATGGCGTCGAGGCCGGCCGCCGCCTTCGGGTAGTTGGGGCGCAGCAAACGCGCGTACTCGCCCAGCGTGCGGCCGTCCTCCTCTTCGAGCGAGATGGCCAGCGCCAGGACTTCGGACGCCGAGAGATCGCGGAACCGGCGTTTCACTCCAATTCCTCCACGGGGGCGGGGGGCGCGGCGCTTTCCGCGAGCCGCGCCGGATCGCCGAGGTTGGCGATGTCCGACGGGCGGCCCACCACGATGAGGCCGTCCCCGCCCTTCAGCTCCGTGTCGGGCCCGGGAATGATCCGATGCTCCCGCTCGCTGCCCATGTTGCGCTTCACCTCGATGACGTTCACGCCGAAGCGCCGGCGGGCATCGAGATTCCGGAGGGTGGTCCCCCCGAACGTCTCCGGCAGCTTCACCATCGCGACGACGTACTCGCTGGGCAGCTCGACGTAGGTGGTCTCCGGACGCCCCCCCTCCGTCGGCCGCTCGAAGCGGGCGAGGCGCGATTCCTTCTTGAGGACCTCCTGACTGTACAGGAAGATGATGTCCCCAGCCGACAGCTCGCCCACGTACCGGCGGGTCTCGAGGCTGTCGACGACGGGAAGCCGGTCGCGGCTCACCTGGGCCCAGCGCGCGATCGCTTCGGTGAGGCGATCTCCGGGCTGAAGGACCGGCACGTCGGGATAGACCACCTCCCCCGCCTTGACCGATTGCAGCGCCTCCGGCCGCCCCAGGAACTGCGTCAGATCGGCCAGGGTGATGGCGCCCCGGAACCGCCCGTTCTCCCCGACGACGAAGAGCTCCTTGCGCCCTTCGTTGAGCAGACGCTTCACGACCACGTCGAGGGACTCGTCGTCCCGGACCGGGGGGGCTCCTTCGCGCATGACGTCCCGGACCTCGATGGTGTCCATGACGAGCTGCTCGGTCCGGCCTCCGAGACGGACGCCGCGCTCCAGGAGGGGTTGGGTGTAGATCGACTCCGGATGGACGATGCGGCTCACCACCAGCGCGACGGTGCAGCAGATCATCAGGGGAAGGATGATCTCGTAGTCGCCGGTCAGCTCGAAGATCGTCAGGATGGCGGTCAGCGGAGCCTGGGTCGTGCCGGCGATCATCGCTCCCATGCCGACCAAGGCGTAGGCGCCCGAGCCGGCGGTGATGGCGGGAAAGGCGGTGTGGCACCAGGAGCCGTACGCCGATCCGAGCACCGATCCGACGAACAGCGTCGGCGTGAAGAGTCCCCCCGAGCCGCCCGATCCCATCGTGAGCGCCGTCGCGGCCGTCTTCAGGAAGGGAAGGACGAGGACCATCTCGAGGGGAACTCCCTCCCTCAGGACGCGGTTCACCGTGTCGTAGCCGTTGCCGAAGATGTGCGGGAATCCGATGCCGATGATCCCCACCAGGGTGAATCCGAACAGCGGCTTGAGCCAAAGCGGGCCCGGAATGCGGTCGAATCCTTTCTCGGCCGCGCTCAGCGCCCAGATGAAGAAGGCGGAAGCCATGCCGATGAGGAAGCCCATCAGGATGTAGTGGCCGATCTCCCATCCCGAGACGAGAGGATCGAAGGGCGGCGGGCTGTAGGCGCGGTAGTTTCCGAGCAGCCCCCGCGAGACGAGGGTCCCCATGGCGGAAGCCACCATGATGGGACCGAAGCTCTCCAGGGCGAAGTTGCCGAGCACCACTTCGAGAGCGAACATCGCGCCGCCGATCGGGGCGTTGTAGGCCGCCGCGATCCCCGCCGCCGTGCCACACCCGACCAGGATGTTCAGGCGGTTGCCGGTGATCAGGAAGCGCCTTCCCAGGAGCGACCCCAGCGCCGCCCCGGCGCGCATCAGGGGCCCTTCCCGGCCCAGCGATCCCCCCGAGCCCACGGTGATCACCGTGGCGCCCTCCTTGATCAGGGTGCGCTGGACCGAGATGAAGCCGCGATGCCGGCTGACGGCCTCGATGATCCCGGCGGTGCCGTGGCCGCGGACCGACTGGCGGGAGAACAGCACAATCAGCCCCACCAGCAATCCGCCGGCCGAGAGGGCGAGGACGCGATGGAGAGGCGAGGCCGCCTCGGCGGCGCGCAGCAGATCGCGGCCGCTCCCCCAGAAGAGCTTCTGGATCGCCGCGACCAGGCGCACGAGCGCCACGGCCGCCAGGCCGGTCGCCAGGCCGGTCAGGGGCACCAGCGTCAGAAATCGCTTTTCCCCCGGCTTCGACGACCTCAGGTAGGCGATGAGGGGAAAATCCGACAGGCGCATGCGATCTCCATTCCGCTCGATCCGCGAAGGCGCATTCTACTCTGTCGGAGGCCCGGCGGGCTTAGAAGAGATCCATCTGGCGCTCGCCGCCGAGGATGGCCCGGAAGGAGGTGCCGAGGTGGCTCAACAGGGCGTCGGCCACCGGCTCGAGCTGCTTTTCCACGTAATGCTCGTAATCGATGGGGCTTTCCCGATACCCTTCCGGCTGGGGGCCGTCGACGGTCATCACGTAATGGATCACCCGTCCGGTGATCTTGGGCAGGAGGCGGGCCGCCTTGACGTGGGGCGGCGTGGTCTCGGTGTACTGGTCGATCGGCTTCCGGAGGGATTTGCGATAGACGAGCATGCCGTCCGAGGCGCCCGATCGAAGCTTCTCGACCGTCTCGCGGACGTAGGCCTCGACCGGCTCCTCCGAGAAAACCCGCTCGTAAAGGCCCAGCTGGAACGCCTTGCTCAACTCGGTCCAATCGCTGCGCACCGATTCCATGCCGACGAAGAGAATCTGCCGCCGGCCGTTTTCATCCACCCAGCCCGCGTAACGCTTGCGGGCCCCGGCGATCCCGTGCCGCATCGACGGCAGGAAGAGCTTGTGGTAGAGGCGCTCGAACTCCAGCTCCAGCCGGCTGTTCACCCGGTAGGTGGCGAGAAGGTGCTTGGAGAGGTCCCGGTTGATCCGGGCAGCGAGATCCTTCCCCACCTGGATCGCGTACTCGGGGGTGGCAGCGTTCGATTCGACGAACAGGGAATCGGTGTCACCGTAAAGAACGCGGTGTCCCATCTCCTCCACGTGACGCTTCGTCCACAGGAGAATCGACTGGCCGAAGTGGGTGATGGCGTTGGCCACCGGATGGGAGTGGAAGCGGCACGCCGGAGTGGCCAGGACGCCGTAGAAGGAGTTCATGAGAATCTTGATCGCCTGGGAGGCGATGGCGTCGCCCGCCTGCCGGGCGGCCTCGCGCCGCGGGAAGAGGCGCGACAGGATCTCCGGGAGGATTCCGGGCCGGCGGCTGAAACAGGCGCCGTTGGGCGCGCGGATCACGTCCTCTTCCGGAGCGGGCCGGGGAAGGTATTCGACCGGGTCGATGTTGAACGTGAGGATCAGGCTCGGATAAAGGCTCTTGAAATCGAAGCCGAGAATCCGCTCGTGCAGCCCGGTCACCGGCTCCAGCACCGCCCCTCCGAGCACCGGCTCGAGGCGCGAGTCGGCCTGGACGGTCGGCCCCACGCGGCTGCGCCTGCGGATCTCGGAGAGATAGAGAAAATCGAACGACGCGATGCTCGCGGAGACGCGGTCGAGAGGCATTCCCGTGAGCAGGCTGCGCTCCACGGCGAGATCGACCAGGCGCGTGCGCTCGAGGATGGCCGAGACGAGGCGCGCGTCGGTCAGGTTGTACCGGACGAAGGCGGGAAGATCCTCCTTGAAGAGCCGCTCGATCTCCCGGTGGCGATCGGGGCCCGCGAGCGTCTTCCCTTCTCCCAGCAAGGCGCGGGCGGCCGTCTCGAGGCGGTAGTCCTCGAGCTTCACGAAGGCGCCTTTCAGGAGCTGGATCCCGTCGAGGACCATGCGGCCCGGGATCTCGGCGCGGGAGGTGCCCCACGCCGAGCGGTCGCGATGGATCCGCATAGGGCCCGGGATCCTCCCCAGGTCCAGCGAAAGGTCGTGCGCCCGGGCCCGGCGCTCGAGGATCGACAGATCGAACTCCACGACGCTCCATCCGGTGATCACGTCCGGATCCTGGTGCCGGAGCGTCTCCGCCAGGCGCAGCAGGAGGTTCTTCTCGGTGCCGCAGAAGACGCTGCCGGCCGGCCTTTCCCGATCGGCGGGCGAGGAGAGGAGAACCTCCTCGAAGCCGGGACCGTGGAGCGCCGCCGAAAGGACCCGCGTCCCCCGCGTGTCGGTCTCCAGATCGAGCGACAGGATCTTCAGCTTGGGACGGAATTCGCACGGGGTCAGGCGGGGGTCGTCGTAGATCCGCGGGATCCGATTCCCCGCCCGCGACGCTCCCTCGATCGCGATGCTGCCGCGGAGGTGACGGTCGATGAGAAAACGAAGCGCGAACCGCACGTCCGCCTCGTAGCAGGGAATCCCGGCGGCCCGGAGCCGGTCGCGCAGCGGCGCCGCGTCCGGAGGAGTCGGGACCTCGACGCGCAGGACCGGCTCGAGATCGAGCGTGGTCCACCCGGTGGGAGCCTGGCGATCGGCCCCGATCTGCCAGGCCCGGGGGGCGTCGGATTCGCGAACGAAGAAATGCGGGGTGGAGCGGCCGTCACGGACCAGGAACGGCTCGCCCGTTTCCAGCTTCCCAAAGATATAGACGATCGGCTTGCCGGCTTCGATCCGGTAGGTGGGCTGAAGAATGAAGCCTCGGACCATGCGCCCTCGCCGGAGATCCGCCTTGTCGGAAGTGGATCGAGTATAGCACCGGGATCGCCGGCCGGGCGGTCAGGGGGGCGGGGCGGCCGGGGCCTGCCCGAGGTGCTCCGCCTTCCAGCGCATCGCCATGAGGATGCGGTTCCGGCCGCTCGGATGATCGAAGAAGATCCATTCCTCCAGCGGCGAGGGAGAGAGCTTCCGATATTCGCCCAGCTTCAGCGCCACCTCGGCCTCGGCATCGGGGTGCCCGCTGGCGTTGAGACCGAAGATGTCGGCCTCCGCCTCGGCGGTGCGGACGGCCGTGTTGATCAGCGGCGTGCACAGGAAGAAGAAGATCGAAAAGAGCGCCCCGAGGAGCGGCAATCCCGCCACGTCGGCGATGCCGCGGATACCCCACGCCCCGCCGCGCTTCCGGACCAGCGCCTCGAAGGTCCACCGGATGAAGGCGAACCCGGCGAAGATCAGGATCGCGAACTCCAGGTTCCCCTTGTAGACGTGATTCAGGACGTAATGTCCCATCTCGTGGCCCATCACCGACTCGATCTCCTCCTTCGTGCAGCGGTTCAGCAGGTTGTCGTTCAGGGAGATCCGCATCGTCCCCCAGAGACCGCTGACGTTCGCGCTCACCCGCTTGCTCTGCCGTGAGGCGTCGAATTGATAGACGTCGCGCGCCGGAATTCCGTTGGCGCGGGCCATGGAGAGAATCGAGTCCCGCAAGTCGCCGTCCGACAGCGGCGTGTAGGTGTTGAACAGGGGCGCGATGTAGACCGGCCCGATCAGCGCCGTCAAGAAGACGAACAGGATCGTCACGACCGCCCCCCCGATCCACCAGCGACGAGGAGCCTTGCGAAAGACGGCGTAAAGCGCCGTCAGGCCCGCGGCGCCCAGGATCAGCCCCACTCCCAGCGCCGTCACCTGATCCTTCATCCAGGCCGCGAACGTCTGGTTCGACAGGCCGTAGCGATGCTCGCGGAAAAAATCGGCGTACAGCGAAAGCGGAAAGGAGAACACGACGCTCAGGACGATGTAGGCGGAGGAATAGAGCAGCGTCTGGAGCCAACGCGAGCGGGTGAGGGCCTCGGCCCGGTCGCGAATCCTCGCGGAGAGGCGGGTGCGGAGGAAGATCCAGGCGACGGCCAGGCCGGCCAGGAAGATCCAGAGCTGGAGCCAGTAGCCTCCTTCGAAATAGGCGTCCGATCGGGCGCGGTCGGCGGCCGGGACTTTCGCCAGGTAATCTTCCGTCGCCCGCAGCGGATCGAAGCGCGCCTCGGCGGCTCGGGCCGGCGCTTCGACGGAGGGGGCGGGAGAAGTCTCGGAGCGAGCGGGGGTGAGCGCCGTCGAGGCGATCCAAAGCGCCAGGCCGGCGACCAGCACCCGCCGGGAGGTTCCGCGACCCATCGTGACCTTCCCCGGCCTCTTCCGCGCTGCGCCGCCGCCGGCGCGCCGCGGCGAAAAGCCGTCAGACCGATCCGGGGCGAACGGTGACGTGGACGCGCTGGACGACGTTGTTTCCGTAGCCCAGGGCGTTCCACACCGGCTCCATCGGCTGGACGTTTCCCCGGGCGTCGGTGGCGCGGGTCATCAGAGTGCGCGCCCCGGGAGCTGGGGGTTTCCAGGCGAACCGCCAGGCGGTCCAGGCGGCGTTGGAATCGTGCCGATCCAGCGTCGCGTCGTTCCAGGTGAGGCCGCCGTCGACGCTGACTTCCACCCGCGCGACGGGAGCGTCTCCGGACCACGCCACTCCGGAGATTTCCGCCGGCGACGAGGACAGCACGTCGCCTTCGGACGGCGCCGCGATGAGCGATCGGACGCGCATGCGGGAGACCGGCTCGCCGCCGGGCGCGCCCGCCGCGCTCCGGTAGACGTAGTGCTCGCTCTGGAAATAGCCGCGGAACGGCTGCGTGAGCGCGGTGATCCGCGTCAGCCACTTCACCGAGGCGACGCCGTACCAGCGGGGCACCACCAGGCGCAACGGAAAGCCATGAAGCGCACGAAGCGGCTCGCCGTTCATCTCCCAGGCGAGCAGGACTTCGTCGCGCCGGCACTCCGCGAGGGGCAGGCTTCGTTCGAAGGCGATCCGGCTCCCGGGTCCCACTTCTCCCTGGTCCGCGCCCGTGAACCGTAGCTCCACGGCGTCCGCGCGGGGCCCGGCCCGGTCGAGCAGCGCGCCCAGGGGAGCCCCGGCGAAATCGGCGGTGCTCACCGCTCCGAGCGCCCAGGGCGTGCTGGCGGGGGCGGGGCGCATGAGGGTCCTGCCGTTTCCGGCGCACTCCAGCGTGACGCGCAGGCGGCGGACCGGGAGCGCCTGGATTTCAGGGAGGGAGAGGCTGAGGCAGGTCTCGACCGCCCCTTCCATGACGAGGCGCCAATCGCGGGGATCGAGAGACGGCACGTCGAAATGATTCCGGACGTAGAAGGAATCGGTGGCGGTGACGCCGGCGGCGAGCCGGGGAAGCGGAGTTTCCGCGTTGTAGGGATCGCTCTGGACGGTGATCCGATCGGAGGAGCTCAAGGGCGGGCCCCGGGAGAGCCTGGACGCGAGGGCTCAATCAAATCGGCTCCTGGCTGAACGTGACGTCTCCTTCCTGACCCGGGTAGTGGGGATCCAGGCGCGTCTCAGTGTAACCCTGCGCGACCAGCAGCCTGGTTCCCGGGTGGCTCTGGACGGCCGCCCAGAGGGCGTCCGAAGGATCTTTTCCGGAGCAATCCTTGCAGAGCCAGAGGGTGTGCCAGATCCATCGATAGCGCTGTACGAATTTCTTCTTCAAGGGTCCGAAGACCAGGATGCGGTATCGCTGGGGAAGCGGGGGGGACTCTTGCTTCCCCACCGCGAAAGGGAGACGAACGGTCGCCGGCGGCTTCCCGCACAGCGCGCAGAACTGGGTCGCTCCCGCGTCCCGGGACAGCCTGGATGACGACTCGAGCTTCATGACCGGCCCTCCTCGACCTCCGCGAAGAGATCTGCGCGCCCTCGCCAAGCGAGGCGCCGAAGCGCATCCGGCGCCCACGAGGCGCCAGTGAGTCGGGTCGGATGGGTAGACCCCTATCAGTGGGGTGAGTTTATCGCAGCGCGCCGCAGAAACTCAAGCCGCCGGCGCGGCGGGGGTCAGACTCTAGGCAGGTTCTCTTGGCGCAGAAGATGATCCAGCCAGAGATTGGAGAGCTTCTCGGCGACCGTATTCATCTTCAGCCGCGCGGCCAGGTTCCCGAAATCGACCTCGTCCAGCGGCTGGTCCTGGTTGTAGCAGGAGAACACCGGCTTGGTCTCCTCGCCGGTGATCGGATCGACGTGCTTCTGAAGGCACTGGGCGCAGATCTCCTTCAGCATGCACTGCATCGTGGAGTTGATGGAGCCGATGGCGACGTGATCCTTCCGCAAGTAGGGGGCGAGCACCGTCCGGCGCGCCTCCTTGACGGCCGCCATCATCCGATCCGAGCCGATGGCGATGATGCGCGAGACCTCCCCCAGAGGCACCCGGCACTCTCCCAGGTTTCCCGCGCCGTACTCCTTCATGGCCTGGACGATATTGCCCCGGAAGTGCCGGTCCTGGGCGCGCCGGGGCTCGACGGGGGCGCCGCCGTCGGTGCTCCAGATGACCTGGTCGGTCGCGGCTTCGATCTCCTCCCGCTTGAAGAGATCCTCTCCTCGCTTGTATCCGGCGAAGTAGATCACGTGGCAGCGGTTGCTCCGGAGGGCGCGGGCGATCGAGAACAGGACGGCGTTGCCGAGGCCGCCGCCCGCCAGGAGGACCGATTCCCCGGAGGGGATCTCGGTGGGAGCTCCGGTCGGACCCATGACGACGACGGGATCGCCGGGGCGAAGCGCCGCGCAGAGGCGCGAGGAGGTCCCCATCTCCAGGATGATCAGGCTCAGAAGGCCGGCCGCGGGATCGTTCCAGGCCCCGGTCAGGGCGATCCCTTCCATGGTCAGCCGGGTGCCGTCGATCAAGGGCGCCCGGCTCTCGAAGCTCTGCAGCCGGTAGAACTGGCCGGGATGGAATTGTCGCGCCGCCAGAGGCGCCTTGACGATCACTTCCACGATGGTCGGCGTGAGACGCGCGACCTGATGCACCGTGGCCAGAAGCTCGCCGTCGAGCCTGTCCGCGAATCGCCGGAACGATTCCTCGCGCCACGGCTGGGCGGCGGGATCGAGCCGCGCCAGCTCCTCCCGAAAAAGGGCCGCCACGTGCGGAAAGCCGTCCCGGGCCGAGGCCATCGCCTTGACCACGCTGCCGGCGTAGAGAGGGTGGTTGTCTCCATAGTAGGTGACGAAGCGGCCGTCGCGGTGCGGCGAGGCGAAAAAGCCGACCCCCTCCCCGCTCTCGACGCGCTGGAGGGTGAAGCCGCCGTCCGGCGCCGGGACGGCGCGGTAGGCCTGGAAGAACTTCCCCTGCGGATCCTTCTGGAAGGCGCCGGGATGCTCCTTTTCGTAGGTGATGTTCGGGGTCGTTCCGGCGGCCACCAGAAGGCTCCGGCAAGGGAGGATCTCTTCGCGGCCCGTGGGCGCATACCTGCCTCCCCGCTTTCCGAGGACGAGGAACTGCACGGCCCGGACGGCCCCGTGCTCGTCGGGAATCGCCGTCATCGGGTCGAGGCCCTCGGCGAATACGATTCCCTCCTCCAGGCATTTGATGACCTCTTCGTGATTCAGGCGATAAGCGGGGGAGTCGGTCATCGATTTCCGGTAGGCGAGGGTCACGCCGCCCCACCGGCGCACCAGCTCGCGCAGCTTCGGAGGCTCCCCGGCGGCTGCGGCGCGGCGGCGCTCGGAGCGCACTTCCCGGCCGTGCTCGAGAAATTCGCGGAGAATGCCGGTTTCCTCGGGATCCAGCCGGCACCAGACCGTCTGCTCCCCCTGCTCGGCCGCCAGCGCCTCGAAGCGCTCCAGAGCCTTCTCGACTTGCAGCGGATAGTAGGCGGCGACCTCGGTGGCCGTGTCGATGGCGGTGAGGCCGCCGCCGATGACGACGGCCGGAAGCCTGATCTGGAGGTTGGCCAGCGAGTCGCGCTTGAAAGCGCCGGTGAGCTGGAGCGCCATCAGGAAGTCGGAGGCCTTGCGAATGCCGCGAATCAGGTTGTTCTTCATGTCGATGATGGTGGGACGCCCGGCGCCCGCGGCGATGGCGACGTGATCGAATCCCCGGTCCCACGCGTCCTCGAGCGTCAGCGTGCCTCCGAAACGGACGCCGCCGTAAGCCCGGAACTTGGACCGGCGCAGGAGAGCGAGATGGACGAGTGTCAGGAAATTCTTGTCCCAGCGGACCGTGATCCCGTACTCGGAGACGCCGCCGAAGCCGGCCAGAATCCGCTCGTCCAGATCGGAGGCGATCTCCGAGAAGCGCCGCACGGGACGCGGGACGCCGCCGTGCGCGCCGGTCCATTCCGCCGGCAGAGGCTCGATCTTCAAGCCGTCGATCGCCACGACGCCGAAGCCTTCGTTGAGGAGATGCTGGGAGAGGGTGTAGCCCGCGGGACCGAGGCCGACGACCAGGACGTTCTTGCCGTTGTAGGGAAGCGCGAAAGGCCGGCGGGCGTTCAGAGGGTTCCACCGGGTGAGCAGACCATAGATCTCGACTCCCCAGGAGAGATCGAGAACTTCGGTGAGGACCCGCGTCTCGATCTGGGGAATGTTGACCGGATCCTGAGTCTGATAGATGCATCCTTTCATGCAGTCGTTGCAGATCCGATGGCCCGTTCCGGGACACATGGGATTGTCGATCATCACCAGGGCGAGGGCGGCGAGAGGGTCCCCTTCACGGCGCAGAAAGTGCATCTCCGAGATCTTCTCGTCCAGCGGACATCCCTTGATCGTGACCCCGAGAGGGTTGATCTTGAACCGCCCGTCCTTCTGGATTCCCTTCGAGCAGGAGTCCTTGTCCCGCTCGTGGCAGTAAACGCAATAGTGAACCTCCCCGAGAACGTCCCGCAGGCTCATCCGGGGATCGGTCAGCTTGAATCCGTCGCGATCGCGAAGGTGGCCGGGCGGCGCTTCGACGAAGGGTTCTCCGGGGCCGGGACGGGCCGGGATGGTCTGCACGAGGCGGTCGAAATCGAGCGGTTTCGGGAAGCGGAAGGAGACCCAGGCGGACACCTCCTCCCGCAGCGCGGGATCCAGCAGGCGCAGGCCGCACCATTCCTCCAAGACGCGCAACAGCGACTGCACCAGCGTGAGGTCTCCGCCGTGTTCCGGGGGTGGGGCGGCCCGCAACATGGCGGTGAGGCCCTGGGGAAGCGGAGAGAAGGCCGCGAGCCGGCTCTTGAAGCTGTTGACCTTGGCGACGACGTCGGGCCGCAGCGACCCCCCGCCGGCGAGCAGGGGCGCCTCGAGGTCCATCAGCTCGCACGCGAGGAGGGCCATGGCCAGCTCGGGGTCCGCGGCGCCGCGCAGCATCGCTTCGACCACCGCGTCGACGTCGGACCGATGGAAGGAGGCGAGATGCTGCGGCTGGATCTTGCGTTGGACACGGCGGCGAATGAAATCGACTTTGAAGCGAAAAACCGGATCCTCCCGGCGCGTGAGGGCTTGGATCCGGCTCGCCTCCTCCTCGATTCCGAACAGGCGCGCCAAGAACCGGCTCAGATGCGGGCCCATCCGGATCAGCAGGTCCGAAACGTGCCGGGCGGGAGCGGCGTCGGGTGATTGCTCGTAGGCGCGCCAGGCGGAAAGCAGCTCGGCGTCACGGCCGCCGACTTCGAGGAAGAAGATCTCCGCCAGCTCGCGCAGCCGGGCCGGATCGTAAAGGTCGGCGTATTGGAAGCCGGGGATTCCGAGATGCAGGCCCGAGCCGGCCGCCAGGGCGGGGCCCGAACGGCGAGGTTCGGTGTTCATGGCATCCCTGAGATCGGGTTGTCGTGATGCGGGCGGCCGAAGAAGCGGCCGCGGAGAGCTAGTTTTTCACTCTTCGGGCTTTCCGTCAAGAAAGGCTCCCGGATCGAACTCGGCGTTGCGGCGCGCGGGCCTCCCCGTTTCCGTGGAGAAAATCTAGGGCGCCGGGCGAGGCGATTCAAGCGAGGGAGAGGCGGAAAAGACAATCTTGCCGTCGAGCATGACCCATGCCACGTTGTGCTCGAGGACGGAGATGTCCGACAGGGGATCGCCGCGGACCGCGATCAAGTCGGCATGGGAGCCGGGCGACACGCTCCCCAGGCTGCCCTCCTCTCCCAGCATCTCCGCCGCGACAATCGTCGCGGACCGGATGGCCTGCCAGGGCGTCATCCCGAGATCCACCATCCGCCGGAACTCCTCGGCCTGGTTCACCTTGTCCCAGTCGAATCCTCCCGCGTCGGTTCCGAACGCGATGGGCACCCCCGCCGCCAGGGCTTTGCGAAAATATCTCTTGCCCGCTTCGAGCAGGTCCGCCCAGACGCGATTGGTCTTCGAGCGGCCCGGAGCGACGAACGCGGTGACGCTCAGCGTGGGGCAAAGATAGACGTGACGCCGCACCATCGTCCTGATCGAGGCGTCGTCCAGGACGTCTCCGTGCTCGATGGAATCGACGCCCGCTCCCAACGCCACCTGATGCCCCGAGGGGGTCATCGAATGGGCCGCGACCTTTTTTCCGAGCCGGTGCGACTCGTCGACGATGGCCTTCATCTCTTCGGGGGTGAAGTTGGGGATGCTCTTCCAGACGCCGTCAGCCTGACGGCGATAGCCCCGGTCGGCGTACACCTTGATCCAATCGGCGCCATGCTCCGCTTGGTCCCGGACCGCTTTCCTGCAGCCCCCGGCGCCGTCGCAAGTCTCCACGCCAATCGGAACCTTGAGCTCCCATGCGTAGCCATGAAGAGGATAGGCGCCCGTGGGCGCCAGAGCCCTGGTGGCTACCAAGAGGTGCGGCCCTGGCAAGACCTCCGTGGAAAACGCGCGCTTCAGATCGACGTCCGCATACCCGGCCCCCTCGTTGCCGATGTCGCGCAGAGTCGTGAACCCATGGCTCAAGGCGATGCCTGCCGCTTTGACGGCCCGCAAGGCTCGAAAGGGGATCGATTCCTTCAGCAGCTGCGCATCATAATCCTCCGCGGTGACGTCTCCCTGGAGGAGCAGATGGGTGTGGGCATCGATCAACCCGGGAAGGACGGTCATCCCATCCAACCGGATCACCCGGGCTCCCGCCGGGACCTGATCGCCCGTCACGATGGAATGGACTTTTCCTTGTTGGACGAGCACCACCGCGTTTTCGATCACGCGCTGGCGCGCGGGGTCGAGGAGCCTCCCGCAACGGACGGCAAGCGTCTCTTCTGCCCGCGCGAAAGGGAAGCTCAGGGCCGCCAGGATCAGGGGGATCAGACTCTTCGAGCGATGCCTTTGTGACATATCTCCTCCAGTAATGCCTTTGAGCCGGTTGCGAGCACGCAGGAAGTGCGGACTCTTGAGAGGGTTCAAAGATCTCTGATACCCGATCGGCCAGCCGAATTCGCCGTGTCATCCATAGCGATGTCATGAGGATTCAAAGAGTTCCCCGTATTTCTGCCTGAGAATGTCATAAAAGCAAAAAATTCTTCTGGGCGGATACTTGACAAAATTGGCTCGCTAATATTGTATATTCACTTCGTTCTTGTCCCGGCAATGCGTAGCTTGGACAGGTATACGTGGGCAGTCCAATGTAAGGCCTTTCGCGCAGGAGCTCTTGTGAGGATCTACGTCGGAAACCTCTCGTACCAGGTCACGGATGAGGAACTCAGGCAGGCGTTCGAGTCTCACGGTGAAGTCTCGTCCGCCAACGTGATCATGGACAAGTTCAGCGGTCAATCGAAGGGATTCGGCTTCGTCGAAATGCCGTCGAAGACCGAAGCGGAATCCGCGATCAACTCGCTGAACGGCAAAGAACTAAAGGGTCGCGCCTTGAATGTCAATGAGGCCCGCCCCCGGCCGGGACCGGGTGGCGAGGGTGGAGGCGGCCGGGGCGGAAACCGCGGTGGAGGCGGCCGGCCCTGGTAGCCGAATCCGGTCCATTGACCCTGACATAGCATCTCGAAAAGGCCGGGGGGCCCAGGCCCCCCGGCTTTCCCGCCTGAAACTTCTTGATCTTGCTCCCCGTTCAACGTATATGGCTGGCATCAAAGCGCTGCCCACTCTACCGGCTCAGCGAAACGCCCCGGGAGTATGCCATGGTCCGAAAGCCTGTCTCGCTGTTTCTCGCGCTTCTTCTCGCCGTTCTCGTCGCGACCCATGCTCCCGCCCGGGTCGGGGACGCGGAGGGCGATCATCGCCACGGCCCGCCGCCCAACGCATCGGCGAGGGTCTATTCCAACATGGGGGCCTGCGTCAAGTTCATCTCGATCTACGTCCCCTCCCACGACGGCCAGTACGTGGTCGGGGTCAGCCTGGCGTATCGGGACGTGAACGGAGACGGTCATTACACTCCGGGGGTCGACCGGATGCAGGCATGCATCAACTGCGCCGACGCTTGCGGTTACGGGCCCTGAGCGGGTCCCATCCCTCCCGGCAACCCCGATTGACCATTCCTCAAATCCCGGTTACGCTCATCCCGGGTCCCGGTGGTGATGCGTGAAGACGCGAATGCGTTCGATCGGATTTGCTCTCCGATGAATCCTGCCCATTGTCACAGTCACAGGCGGCGCGCGCTATTTTGGAGCACGTGCGGGACGGCGGTCGCCTTCCTGGTGGCCGCCGCGCTTCCAGGCGGCGAGCCCAGCGCTGCCTCCGGCGGCCCCGATTCCGAGGCCTCCAAGATCGGCGTCGAGCTCCGGGAGGTGCTGTTGGGCCGCGGAGAGCCGATCCTCTGTCCCGGCTGTCCCGCGGAGCCGCCGATCCGGGTCGACGTCGCCTCCGGGTTGTCCACCGAGGTGTCGCTTCCCTACGAGCGGATCGATCAGGTCGCGATCTTTCCGGACGGCAAGCGAATTCTCGCCGCCGTTTCCTCCGAGAAGGGAAAGCACGGTCTCCTCCTCGTTCTTTCGACCCAGACCCTGTTGCCCTTGGGCAGGCTGGATCTCCCGGGCATCGGCGATCGCCTCGCTGTTTTCCCCGATGGATATTCCGCCGCCGTGCTGTGCCATCGCGCGGGGCGGGGCCGCTCCGCCGGAGAGGAGGGGGAGCGCTCGGAGCTGGTCATCGTTGATCTCGGCCGGAGCGCCGTGAAGGAATCCTTCCCGCTTCCCAAGGCGGCCTACGATCTGGCGATCTCGGAAAACGCCGGCCGGATTTTCGTCGGCATGGAGGACCGGCTCCTCAGCTTCACCACCGCTCCTCTTACCGCCTCATGGTTCTACCGCTCCCCGGGGGTCAATCGGCGCGTCTGGGTCCGGCCGCGCCAGGGGGAGATCTACGTCCTCCGGGATTCATCGATCGCCGTCTTTCCGGCGGAGCCGAAAGCGAATCCGGAGGACTCCTCGGCCCGCGACGACGACGCCGCGGCGGTCCTGCAGCCCCCCTTCCGCCTGGATCGGCTCCGTTTTTCGGACGACGGCCGCGCCGCGGTCGCGGCCGGAAGGGGATTGGACGTGATGATCTTCCTCGACGCGCAGAAGCGCCGGTTCGCCGGGGTCTGGCCGGAGGACGCGCCCGCCATCCGGGCGGTCCTGGATTCGCTGGCGGAGGAGAAGCCCCGCGGTCCGCGCGGCAGGCTCGTGACGGGCACCGGCTTCGGACCCCCGCTTCAACCCGTTCCCAAGCCTTCTCCGGCGCCGCCCTCCGAGCCGATTTTCAGGATGCCGGAAAGCGGCCCCTCTCGCCCTGCCCCCGAGCCGGAGCGCGAACTCTCGGTTCCCCCTCCACGAGTCGTCCTGCCGCGGACCGGAGCCAAGGAGCCGGTCCCCGCCGAGACGCCGGAGAATGCCTCCCTGGAGGAGGTGAACGATCCGATCTTGAGCGGCGGCCTGTCCGGCGAACGCAGTCTCGTGAGTTTCGTGGTGCTGTTGGGACCAAACAGTCTGACGACGATCCAGGATCAAGCGGCGCCGGCGCCGGACGGGACCTATTCGTTCAAGCTCCCGCGCAAGGGGCGCTATCGCATCATGCTCATGGCTCCGAAAGGAGTCACCCTCTCGGTCACCCCGCCGTTCAGGACCGTCGACGTCGAGGAATTCGGTTTCCGCGGACTCGACTTCCGGATCCTCGGCGCGATCGGCGCGGCGCCGAGAAATCCGCCGATTCCCTGAGTTGATGCCCGGCTCGAACTGCCGCCTTGATGTGTGGGGAAGCCTCGCGGTCTGGTGGAGACCCGTCCTGGAGGGGCTGCCGGAGAGGAATTGGCGGGGCCGACGGGGTTCGAACCCGCGACCTCTGGCTTGACAGGCCAGCGTTCTAACCAAACTGAACTACGACCCCGCTTGGAACGACCCACCGAACCGCGCCCATGGCTCTTCACCCGGTCTGAAGAGCGATGGTGGGCAGTGCGGGATTCGAACCGGCGACCCCCTGCGTGTAAGGCAGGTGCTCTACCGCTGAGCTAACTGCCCTCCTGACCGATGTCCCAGCGCGCGGCCCCGATCGGGCGGTGGGCGTCTTTCGGAGCTGAGTCTCGGATAGGCCGGTGAATTCTATGCTTCCCCCTTTCGGCCTGTCAAGACTCGTCTCGCCGGATCGGCGTCCGCGGCGCGGCTTTGGCTCTCCTCTCTTCCATCCATTCCTGAACAGCGGGACCCAGAGTCCGTCGGAGTCGCCGGAGCATCCCACGGACGTGGGTGGCCTTCCAATAAACGCGTTGGCAGCGCGGACACGCGCGAAATCGCGCCTGAGTCCTCATCACGAAGAGCGGAACCCGGTCCTCGACCGTCTCCTTCTCCGCCGGGAGGGTCGGCTCGTTGCACTCGGGGCACCTCGGGCAGAGATCGGGGGCCAGGAAGCCGGTCCCGCCCCATCGAGCCAGCTGGCGGAGCTGCGGCTCGAGATAGGGGCTTTCGACGAGAAGGGCATGGCGCGCGGCGCGCCGTTCTACGAGTCGGGTATCGCGCGTCAGGAGGATGCGCCCCTCGTCTTGGGCGAGCTCCACCAGATCGGCGTCCTCGATGGCCCGAAAATAGACGGTGTCGTGTCCCAGGATTCTCAGCCACCGGGCGAGCCGGCCGAGCATGCAGTCGGCGGCGAAGCGGAGCGGGGTGTTTTTGACTCGCCCGGGGCCCTGTGCTAGTTTGGCTTCCACATGTTTTCCCCGTCTTTCCTTTCCCTTCATCGAGCGTCCCGCTGGCGGATCCATGGCTGCATCCTCGTCATCCTGGCGCTCTCAGCGGGCTTTTCCCACGCGGCGGGAGGCCTGAAAGGCCGGATTCGCGGCACGGCGCGCGACTTGAACGGCAAACCGGTGGCCGGTCTTCTGGTCAGGCTGATCGCCTCTGGAAAAGGGCTGTCGAACGTCACGAACACGGACGACAAGGGAATCTACGCCTTCGAGGACCTGGAGGCGGGAAACTACGACGTCGAAATGAGCGGCTCGGGATACCAGCGGCAGATCAAGAAAGAAATCCGGGTCCAGCCCCCTTTCCGGAACATCGTCGATTTCACGCTTCCGCCGGGTCCCTTGGGCGCCGCCTCTCCGGTCGTCTACCTTTCCCCGGCCGGTGAGGCGCCGTTGGAGGAGGTGACCGGCCTTTTCATCGACAAGGAGCGGCGGCCGATCGCCGACGTCGCCCTGAGCCTGGTGAATCCCGCCACCGGGGCGTGGTTCCGGGCCCAGTCCGACCGGGAAGGCAAGGCCCGGATCCTGGGAGTGCCGGCGGGCGTCTACCGGGCGCTGATCTCCTCCCCCGGCTACGTCACCGTGGATCTCAAGGACGCGGAGGTGAAGCCTGGATCCGGATTGAACCTGAAGCTCTCGCTGGTCGAATATCCCCTGAACTTCAAGGGACGTCCGGAGGACCTCACCCCCGAGGAAAAACCGGTTCCCCCCGATTATCGTCCTCCCGGCTCCTGAGAAGGCGAGCGGGCCGCCGGCGCCCCTTCGGTCTCGGAGACCCGGCGCACGGCGTAATACCCCCGCCGCGTTCGAATCTCCAGCTCCTTCCTGCCCGGAGCCGCCAGCTTGATCTTCCGCCACTTGCCGTCCCATTGATCGTTGGTCGGCGAATACGTCAGGTAGTACTGGCTCCTCAGCTCTTCGGCGATCTGCTTGTAGATCCCCGCGAGCTCCTCGGCGCGGCCGGGGAAGAAGGAGCGCCCCCCGGTTTCTTCCGCCAGCTCCTTGAGGACGGAGTGCGTGGAGACGTCGAGGAACGAGACGCCCAGCCCGATGGAGTAGATGAGCACTTCGTTCGTCTTCGCCGCCTCCAGGACGCGCTGGTAAGAGAACTTGCTGTTCGTGTCCTCGCCGTCCGACAGAAGGATGATCGCTTTCCGGCCCGGACGATCCCGCACCTTGCGAAACGCGGCGTACAGGGCGTCGTAAAGGGCCGTGCCTCCCTCGGCGTAGGTGCTGTCGATGGCCTCTTTGAGGAGCTTCGCGTCGCGCGTGAAATCCTGCAGGAGAAAGACCTTCTCGTCGAAGTCGATGACGAGCGCCAGGTCGTCCTTGCCCAGGGCGTCGACGAACTTGTCCGCGCCCAGATGGACCTTGTCCATCCGGCCCTGCATGCTTCCGCTGCTGTCCAGGAGAAGGCACAGGACGACGGCTCTCTGCTCCAGGTAGAAATCGATGATCTGTTGGGGCGCACCATCTTCCAGGAGCTGAAAGTCCTCCTTTTTCAGGTCCAGCGCGAAACGGCGATTGGGATCCTCGGCCGTGGCGTTCAGCACGACGCGATTGACGTTCATCTGGGAGTTCAGGATGACCCGCCGCGTGATCGAGGTGGCGGTGACGGTCACTCCTCCCCGGTGGACCGCTTTGGCCTTGATGACGAAAGAGTGCGGAGCCGTCCCGAAATCGTAGACGCAGGCATAGGGAGGCTCCTTGTCGATGAACACCAGCTTCTCGTCCACGGTGAACTCCACCCGATCGACGAGAGAAGGATCGTCGATCTTCACTTCCGCGGTGATCTCGGCCCTGCCGAAACGGAACTCGCCGGAGCGGGGCGACGTGAGGATAATCTCGAACCCCTTCCGCTTGGAGACCTCTTCGGCGAAGAGAGCGGAAAGGCAGGCGGCGAGCACCAGGCCGCCGGCAGCCAGGATCCGGACCGGAGGGTTCATTTCGCCTCCGCCTCCTGGAGAAGCCGGACCAGACGGCGGACCTTCCCCGTCTTTTCGTCGCCGGCCACTAGATCGAGATAAGCGCGATAGGAGGCCTCCGCCTGCCCGGGGCGGGCGAGACGCATGAGGCTGTTTCCCAGGTAGAGGTGCGCGAACGGATCTTTCGGGTGCGCCTCCAGGTACTTGCGGTAGGTCGCCACCGCCTCTTCGTCGCGGCCGAGGGCGGATTGGGTCAATCCGAGATCGATCTGCGCGGGGGCCGATCCCCGGGAGGCGAGATCCTGGAAGAGCGGCAGCGCCGACGAATAGCGCCGCCCCAACAGGAGGTAGTAGCCGAGGCGCAGGCGGGTGGCGTCGTCCGGCGCGAGCTGGGAGGCCCTCTCGGCCAGCTCGGCCGCTCGATCCTGGGCCCCCGCCTCGGACAAGACGGTGGCCAGATCGAGATAGAGGCGCGGATCATCCGGATTCTTGCCGAGCGCGGCGGTGAGCTCCGACAGGCGGCCGGACATCGCCTTGTAACGGTCTCTCGCCTTCTCCAGCTCCTGCCGTCCGAAGGCCTCGCGAATCTCGGAGGCGAGAGCCTTCTCGACGACCTCGACGGCGCCGGCAAGGTCCTGCTCCGCGAGCAGCAGCCGCGCCTTGAGCAAGGGGCCTTCGTATCCCGCGGGGTCCCGGACGAGGGCCGCTTCGATTTCCGATTCAGCGCGCTGGAGGTTCCCGAGGTCGAGGAAGATTCGGCCGAGGGACAGGTAGGGGAGCGGATCCTGGGGAGCGATCGTCTTGGCCCGGCCGATCGCGGCGATGGCCTGATGGTAGAGTCCTTCCCGGCTGAAGGCGATCCCGAGGCGGCTGTATCCCAGCGAGAAGTCGGGCTTGATCTCGATCGCCTTGCGGAAAAGATCGATGGCGTCGTCCAGCCGGCCCCGCCGGAGATAGAGCTCCCCGAGACTGGCGTAGGCGTCGGGAAAGGCGACGTTCAACTCCAGGGCCTTCGAATACTCGTCCATCGCCCGGTCGTCGTCGCCCTCCGCTTCCAGGACCCTCCCCAGTCCTTCATGCGCCGGCGCATAGTTGTCCTGAAGCGTCAGCGCCCGGAGGTATTCGGCGCGGGATTCGGACAGGTCCCCCAGCTTGAGATAAGCGTCGCCGAGGGCGATGTGGGCCTGGATGTGGCCGGGCTCGAGCTCCAGCGCCGTCTTGAGCGGCTCCAGAGCGGCCGAGTACTGCCGGTCCGCCGACAGCGAGATTCCGAGATAGTAGTAGGCGAGGAAGGAGTTCAGCGACAGGTTCGTGACCTGCCGGAGGAGGTCGATCGCCTTCTTGAAGTCGCCGTCCTTGTAAAGGCGCATGGCTTCCGACTGCAGCTTGAAGGCGGTGTTGCGAGCGGCCAGCGCGGTGACGGCGGAGGCGGTTCGCGTCCCCGCGAAGGCGAGCCACGCCGTCAGCAGCAACGTCAGGCATCGCCGGCCGGAGGACCGTCTGAGCAGTTTTCGCATGGGGGGAGGCGCCCTCGGAGACATTATCCGGGATCGGTGGGCGTTTTCAAAACATCCGGGAATGGCGCGCCGGGCTTTGCCGGCCGGCGGGAGGCGTCGCGGGCGCGAGTGGAGGCGAAAGCGCCGGCAACGATCCTGCCCGGCGGGCGGAGCTCAGCGTCCGGAGCGGGCCTCGCCGTCCAGGAGCGCCCTCATCTCGCGGACCGCCCGCTCGATCCCCACGAGCGTGGCTCGGGCGATGATGGAGTGGCCGATGTTCAGCTCTTCGATCTCGGCGATGGCGGCAATGGGGCGGACATTGTGATACGTCAGTCCGTGACCGGCCACCACCCGCAGGCCCAGCTTGCGCCCCGCGCGGGCCGCGTTCACGACCTTGTTCAGCTCCAAGGAGCCGAGATCCTCGGTCTTGGCGTCGGCATAGCGGCCGGTGTTGATCTCGATGATCCCGGCGTCGATCTTGGTGACCGCCTTGATTTGATCGAAGTCGGTGTCCACGAAGACGCTCACGAGGAGGCCGCTTTCCCTCAGGGCGCTGACCATCCGCTTGAGGTGGCTCTGATTGAGGACGACGTCCAGCCCTCCTTCGGTGGTGACTTCCTCCCGGCGCTCCGGGACGAGCGTGACGCAGGCCGGCTTGATGGCGGCGGCGAGCTTGACCATCTCCTCGGTCGCGGCCATTTCAACGTTCAGCCGGGTGCGGACCGTGCGCCGGAGGATCTCGAGATCCCGCTCCTTGATGTGCCGGCGGTCGCCTCGCAGGTGGACGGTGATCTGATCGGCCCCCGCCAGCTCGGCCAGGGCGGCTGCCACCACCGGATCGGGCTCGCCCGCCCGGCGGGCTTCCCGAAGCGTGGCGACGTGATCGACGTTGACTCCGAGTCTCATGCGACGCTCCCCGCGCGTGCCGCGCTCAGCTCCCTTTTCTCCCCAGGCGCTCCGCCACGATATCCTGCAGCTCGCCGGCGCACTTTCGGATCCGTGCCTCGTCCTCCCCTTCGACCATCACCCGCAGGATCGGCTCGGTGCCCGAGTAGCGCAGCAGGACACGTCCCGTGCCGCTGAGCTCCGTCTCGATCCGTCCCAAGGCTGCCTGCAGATCCGGAAGACTCTCCAGCGGAGGCTTCGAAGCGACCGGCACGTTCATGACGATTTGCGGGCAACGCACGACACCGCGGGCCCACGCGGCCAGGTCGGTCCGGCGCTTGTGGAGCAGGTCCAGGAGCTTGAGCGCCGTGAGGACCCCGTCGCCGGTCGTGGCTTCCCGAAGAAAGATGATGTGTCCCGACTGCTCGCCGCCGAGGAAGCATCCGCCGCGCTGCATCTCTTCCAGGACGTATTTGTCGCCCACGGGTGCGCGGTGCATCTTCACGCCAATCGACTCGAGCGCCCTCTCGAGCCAGAGGTTGCTCATCACCGTCGCGACCACTCCCCGGTCTTCGAGCTCTCCGCGCTCCTGCATGTATTCGGCCGCCAGGTAGAGGACGTGATCGCCGTCCAGAATCCGCCCGCTTCGATCCACGACCACGACCCGATCGCCGTCGCCGTCGAAGGCGAAGCCGATGTCGGCCTGCGACCGCAGCACCAGGGAGGCGAGAGATTCGGGATGCAGCGAGCCGCAGTTCGCATTGATGTTCCTGCCGTCCGGATCGTTGCCCATGACGATCGTCTCGGCTCCGAGGCGGCCGAAAATCTCCGGCGCGATCCGGCAGGCGGCCCCGTGGGCGCAGTCGAGCGCGACCTTCACCCCCTGGAACGGACGGTCGGCCCCCACCATGCGAGACAGGGCATGCAGGTAGCCCTCGAGGAGGTCCTCGGCGTCCACGGGAAGGGGAGCGTCCCGCGCGGAAGGGCTGAAATCGCCCGCCAGGATTCTCCGCTCGATCCCGAGCTCCTCCCGATCGGGGAGCTTCATGCCCTTGCGCGAGAAGATTTTGATGCCGTTGTCCCGGTAAGGATTGTGCGATGCGGAGATGACGACGCCGGCGTCGCACGCGCCGTGGCGCGTCATGTAGGCCACCGCGGGCGTGGTCACGATCCCGGTCAGCACGGCCTGGCCGCCGCCGCGCCGTATCCCGGCGACGAGGGCGGTCTCGAGTCCGGACCCCGACTCCCGCGTGTCGCGCCCGATCAACACGCGCGGGAAGTCGATACGCTCCTCTTCGCGCAGGGTCCAGATCAGGGCGAGCCCGATCCGCTCGACCGTCGCGGCGTCGAGAGGATATTCGCCCGCCACGCCGCGGATGCCGTCCGTGCCGAAGAGATGTCTCACGGCTTCTCCGCGAGAGGCGGCGCGATCTTCACCGAAACGGTCCGGGAAGCCGGCTCGGCCTGGAGGTCGCTGGAGCTTCCCGGGGGCAGTCCGATGAGGGTGACGCGGGGGAACAAGCGGTACTCCTTCTCGCGCGCGGCCAATCCCTCCAGATGAATCTCCACCAGGAGGTTCCCGCGGTCCAGGGCGTTCACCAACGAGGCCGGACCGGAGACTCTCACGTCGATCGACTCCGGCTTCACGCGGGCCGGGCCGCCTCCGCCCCGGGCCCGCACCGGCACCCCCTTCAGGACGCGCCGGATCCGCTTCTCCCGGATTCCGACGCGCACGGCGACGTCGCGATCGGAATCTTCCTTGAGGCGAACCTGGCCGCTCTCCTCCCCTTCGAGGTAGGGATGGACCTTGATTTCCCGGGAGGTCGTGAACCCGCCGACGAAAATGCTGCCGGTCGTCGCTCGCTGGACTTCCCGAACTGAGTCCTCGGGTCCGACGACGGTCACGGTCGCCGGATCGACCCGGTAGTCTACCACTTCATAACCCTCCGGCGGCCTTCCCTCGAGGCGCGGGACGATGGGGACTTCCTTCTCCGACCGCCGTACGAGGTGCAGCGGAAGCACCGGGGGTTCGACGCGGATCACGGTGGCGCCGGAAACATGGAAGCGGTCGGGAGAGAGCGTCAAGTATTGATCGCCCATCTGGAGCTGGGAGAGATCGAGGCGGGCGTCGACCTGATCTTCGCTGATTCGCTGCAGGATTGGCTCGGGGGCCTGGATCCGCAGGGAGACTTTGTCGGGGGTCTCTCCCGTGAGCGCCATTCCCGGGGGAAGGTGCGTGTATTGGAGGGGGACCACAAGGTCCTTGACCTTCTGGCTCTCTCCTGTCGTCAGGATCCACACGAGGAGCGCCAGCACCAGGGAGAAGAACTTGAGGGCGAGGTTCCGGCGGAAATCAACCTGCATGCCCGCGCTCCCTCGAGGGGACGGCGGCCGCCGCGGGCCGGATCGCCTTGCCGCGGGCCGGAAGGAGGCGCTCGCGCAGTTGATCGCGCAGGCCGCGCGCGTCCAGGCCGCGCAGGATGTGGGGGCCGTCGCAAATCGAGATGGTTCCCGTCTCCTCGGAGACCACGATGGCCAGGGCGTCAGTCTCTCCGCAGATTCCCAGGGCCGCCCGGTGACGAGTTCCCAGCTCCCGGGTCAGCTCGCCCTCGCCCCCCAAGGGCAGGAAACAGGCGGCGGCGCGAATCCGGCCCTCCGCGAGAATCACCGCCCCGTCGTGCAGCGGCGTATGGGGGGCGAAGATGTTGACGAGGAGATCGTAGGAGAGCGCCGCGTCGATCCGGATTCCGGTCTCCGCCTGGTCCCGCAGCCCCTGCTCCCGCTCCACCACGATGAGCGCTCCGTGCCGCCGGGCCGCCAGCGTGGTCGCCGCCAGGGCGATGTCTTGAATCATGGGGTCCGTCAGCGGTGATGCGAGGAGGCGAAAGGGATTCCTCGCGAGTCCCGCGAGGGCGCGCCGAATCGTGTCCTGAAAGATGACGATCAAGGCGAAGGGAACGTAAAACAGGAAGGAGCCCAGCACGCGGTGAACCGTCCGCAGATGGTTGCCTTCGGGAAGGCCCGAAATCCAGTAGGCGAGGACGAGGACGATGACCCCGACCAGCATCTGGACGGCCCGGGTCCCGCGGATGAGCAGGACGACGTAATAGATGATCACGGCCAGGAGGAGGACGTCGAGGAGATCCACCCAGCCGAATTGATCGAGATGCGTCAGGTCGAGGAGACTGCGGAGCACCGCGGACCTTTATCCTTTCCCGGCGCGGAGGGCGGCGTCGCGGACGGCTTCGGCAACCCGGGCCGCGCGGACGGTTTCCGCCACGTCGTGGACGCGCAGCGCCGCGGCGCCGTTGTATACGGCCAGCGCCGCGACGGCAAGGCTTCCTTCGAGTCGCTCTTCGCTTCCCCCCTCCAGGGTTCCCCCCTCGCGGCCCAGCGCCATCGAGAGAAAAGACTTCCGTGAGGCCCCGACGAGGATCGGACGCCCCGCCGACTGCAGGACGCGGAGGTGCCGCAAGAGAAGGAGGTTGTGGCCTGCCGTCTTGCCGAACCCGATGCCGGGGTCGACCAGGATCGATTCCGGATGGACGCCCGCCTCGGTGGCTCGGCGGATGGCGCGCCTCAGGAACGCCACCACCTCGGGAAGCAGGTGACGGTAGCGCGGGCGGCGCTGCATGCTCCGCGGCCTCCCCTGGATGTGAGACAGCACGAGGCCCGCGTCGTGGCGGGCGACCACCGATGCCAGGCGCGGATCGAAGGTCAGTCCGCTGATGTCGTTGACGATCTCGGCGCCGGCGTCGAGAGCGGCCGCCGCCACGGAGGATTGGGTCGTATCCACCGAGATCGGGACCGTCAATCGTCCCGCGAGAGCCTTGAGGACGGGCAGGATGCGGCGGGCCTCTTCCCGCGCCGGAATCGATCGAGAGCCCGGCCGGGTCGAGGCGCCGCCGAGGTCCACGACGCCGGCCCCTTCCTCGGCCATCCGGAAGGCGCGCTCAACGGCGCGGCCGGGCTCGAGCCACTGGCCGCCGTCGTGGAAGGAGTCGGGCGTGACGTTGAGGATGCCTTGGATGAGGGTGCGCCGCCCGAGGCGAAGCCGCCGTCTGCCCAGTCGCAGGTTGCGGGCGGGAAGGCGGCCGGCCCGCAGGAGGGCGCGCAGCTCCCGGGAGATTTCGGCAAGCGCCGGCGAGGCCGGCGCCAGGCTCCGGAGGAAAGAATCCCATCCTTCCCCGGAGATTCCCGCGACCCAGGTCGTCCCGCCTTTTTCCCGGAGCGCACGGACGCTCCCGCCCGATTCGCCGGAGAGCCGGCTGAGAAGAAGCGCCGTCTCGGCGCGCAACCCTTCGAGCCGGACGAAGATCCCGGCCGGCGGGAGGGGAAGGTCGTCGGGTATCCCGAGACCCTCGCGTTCCTCGCGGCCCAAAGGAGTGGCCGGGCCCGTCATGAAAAGGACGAGTGATATCACCGCTTGATTGGGGAAAATCGAAAACAGAGATCGAGGAAGTCCGGGACGCCGCCGGCGCCTAACCCGGCTGCTTCAAGGGATCGCGGGCGATGACCGGACTTTCCGGAAACTCTCCCTTCGCCTTCTCCGGCTCCGCCCGCGGCGTCTCGGGCGCGGGCCGTTGGGGGCGCCGGGAGCGCAGCGGAGAGATCTCCTCGCCTCGCAGGACGCCCATGACCTCTTCTCCGGCCAGCACTTCGTATTCCAGGAGCGCTTTGGCGATCCGGTGGAGAGCCGCCGCGTGAGTGGAGAGGATCTCCTTCGCCTTCTCGTATCCCTCGAGAACCAGGCGCTTCACTTCCTTGTCGATGAGGGAGGCGGTCGATTCGCTGTAGTCCTGGTGCTGAGCGATCTCGCGTCCCAGGAAGATCTGCTCCTCCTTCTTGCCAAAGGTGAGGGGACCCATGACATCGCTCATGCCCCATTCGCACACCATTCGCCGGGCCATGTCGGTGGCCTGCTCGATGTCGTTCCCCGCCCCGGTGGTGATCTTCTTGAGGTAGAGCTCCTCGGCGACCCGGCCGCCCATCATGACGGCGATCTCGCTTCGCAGGTATTCACGGCTGTAATTGTGTCGGTCGTCGATCGGCAGCTGCTGCGTGACGCCCAGGGCCATTCCCCGCGGAATGATGGTGACCTTGTGGAGGGGGTCGGCGTCGGGAAGGATCGCGGCGACCAAGGCGTGGCCCGCCTCGTGATAAGCCGTGACCTTCTTCTCCTCTTCGCTGATGATGAGGCTCTTGCGCTCGGTCCCCATCAGGACCTTGTCCTTGGCCCCCTCGAAGTCCTCCATCATGACGGCTTTCTTGCCGTACCGGGCGGCGTTCAGCGCCGCCTCGTTCACGAGGTTGGCGAGATCGGCCCCGGAGAACCCGGGAGAACCGCGCGCCAGCACCGGCAGATCGACGTCTTCCCCGAGCGGCGTCTTGCGGGTATGCACGCGCAGGATCTCCTCCCGCCCCTTGACGTCGGGCCGGGGAACCACCACGCGCCGATCGAAGCGTCCCGGCCGGAGGAGGGCGGGATCGAGAACATCCGGACGATTCGTGGCGGCAATGAGAATGACGCCCTCGTTGCTCTCGAAACCGTCCATCTCCACGAGCAGCTGGTTGAGCGTCTGCTCGCGCTCGTCGTGTCCCCCTCCCAGGCCGGCTCCCCGGTGCCTGCCGACGGCGTCGATCTCGTCGATGAAGATGATGCAGGGGGCGTTCTTCTTCCCCTGCTCGAAGAGATCCCGGACGCGGGAAGCCCCGACGCCGACGAACATCTCCACGAAATCGGAGCCGGAGATCGAAAAGAAGGGAACGTTCGCCTCCCCGGCGATCGCCCGCGCCAGAAGGGTCTTGCCCGTTCCGGGCGGTCCCATCAGCAGAACGCCCTTGGGGATCTTGCCGCCGAGCTTCTGGAACTTCTGAGGCTCTTTGAGGAACTCGATGATTTCCTGGAGCTCCTCCTTGGCCTCGTCCACGCCGGCGACGTCGCGGAACGTCACCTTCTTCCCCTGGGAGGAGGAGAGCTTCGCCTTGCTCTTCCCGAAAGACAGCGCCTTGTTGCCCCCCGACTGCATCTGCCGCATGAAGAAAATCCAGACGCCCACGAGCAGGACCATGGGGAGCCACGAGAGGATCGTGACGAGGTAGTTCGCGTCCTTCGGCTTTTTGGCGATGATGGAAACGCTGTACTTGCGGAGATCCTTCACCAGGTCAGGGTATTCGGGGACGATGGTGTGGAAGGTCTTCGGCTGGCCGGAGGGATCCTTTTCGAGATACGTCCCCTCGACGTCGCTGCCGTTGATCGTGACTTCGGAGATTTTTCCCGCCTCGGCCTGGGCGAGGAAATCGCTGAACGGCAATTCGGTCTGCAGCACCGTGCTCCCGGCCAGGAAGTGGTACGCGACCAGGGCCAGCACGATGATGACCAGCCAGAAGACGATGTTTTTAGCCAGAGTATTCAAGCCGACTCCCTCGCTGCCGCCCTAATATATCCTCTTCCGACCGGGCTTTCAATGCCGCGGGAATCAGGGATTTGCTTCAAGAAAAGGCCTTCGGAGGAAGGCGACTTCCGCTATTCCACGTAGGTGAGGTAAGGGAGGTTGCGGAACCGGCCTTCATGGTCGAGCCCGTAGCCGACGACGTGCCGGTTGGGAACGGTGAAACCCAGGTAATCGGGCTGGATGTCCACCTTGCGCTTCTGGGGCTTGTCCAGGAGCGTGCAAACCCGGATCGATTTCGGCTTCTTCGATTCCAGCTGCTGGCAGAGATACGCGAGGGTGATTCCGGTATCCAGGATGTCCTCGACCACGAGAAGGTTCGTCCCTTCGACGCGGAAGCTGGACGAGAATAGGATCTCCGTGAGGAACTCCGATTTCGGCGAGTGGGTGATTTCGAGGAACCCCACCTGCTGGGGAAGATCGATCTGCCGGATCAGATCCGCCAGGAACACGAAGGACCCCTTCAGGATCCCAAGGACCGCCAAGTCCTTCCCCTCATGGTCCGCCGTGATCTGGCCGCCGAGCTGGCGGACGCGGTCCGCGATCTCGGCCTCCGACTTCAGAATCTCCTTCGCGAGGTTCATGGCGTCTCCTTTGAGAGGACGAGGATGCGGCGAGTCCCCGCGGTCACCTTGTAGCGGTCGTCAATCTGAAATCCCACGACCCAGGCGATGCGGTGACCGGCCAGGACGAGAGGAATCCTCTCCCGGGCGGGCCGAGGCACCTTCCGGTCGATCAAATAGGCCTTGAGCTTCGACTCGCCGGCGCTCCCCAGGGGCATGAAGGCGTCCCCCGCCCGGCGCGAGCGCACCAGGAGGGGGCCCGGCAGGGTGTCGGCGTCGAGCAAGGCGCGCTCGGTGGCGGGAGCGCCGGCGAAATCAGGCGGTCCTGCCACCTCCGAGGCCGTCAGGCGAACGCCCAGCTGGGGCAGCGAGACGGCTCCCGGAACCGCCAGGGGCACCTCCTCCTCGAAGCGCGCGAGATCGGGGTTCACCAAGGTCAGATCGGAGTAATAGACGCGCGCCTGGTTCCCGCCGGGAAGCGTGATCGCCGCGCCATGGTGCCCGACCCGGATCAGCTCCTCGAGGCGTTCCATCGACTCGAAGTCGGGGGGAGGCGCGCCCCTGCCGTTCCCGAAGCTCTGCTCGAAGGCCGACCGCAGGAGCCGTCGCCGGAGGGCCCGGGGAAGCACCCGGATCGCCGGGATCGAGAGGGAGAGGCCAAGCGGATCCCGCTTCAGAAGGCGCTCCGCCACCCGGGAAGTCACTTCGTTGAGGTAGGCGTCGTCCTCACGCAAGATCTCGGTCGCGCGGGCGAGCGCGGAGCCGATCTCGGCATTGAAGTCCTCCCGGAGCATGGGGACGAGCCGGGCCCGGATCCGGTTCCGCGTCCGCGACAGGTCCGCGTTCGTGGAATCCTCGCGCCAGGGGAGGCTCCTCTCCCGGAGGTACGTCTCCACGTCCGCTCGTCCCGCGTCGAGCAAGGGCCGGATGAAGCGCCCTTCCACGATCGGATAGATTCCCGAAAGTCCGCGCGTGCCGGCCCCGCGCAGGAGGCGCATCAGGAAGGTCTCGGCCTGATCGTCGCGCGTATGGCCCAGCGCCACGCGATTCGCTCCCGTCGAGCGCGCCGTCTCTTCGAGAAAGGCGTAACGGGCCCTGCGCCCGGCGGCTTCGAGCCCCTCCGGCGCCCCGGACAGCTCGCCGGGCGCGAGTTTTTGAGCATGAAAAGGCAGGCCGTGGCGGAGAGCGAGCGCGGCGACGAATTCCTCGTCCCCATCGGACTCCGGGCCTCTCAGGCCATGATTGAGATGGGCCACGGCCAGGGGGAACGACGAGGACTCCCTCAGGCGGCGGAAAAGGTCGAGCAGGCACACGGAATCGGCGCCGCCGGAGACGGCGACGAGCACGCTGGTGCCCTCGGCCCACATGGCGCGACGGGCAAGGGTGATTCGGAAGGCATCGAAGAGGTCAAGGGCCATCGTAATGGTAGCGGTGCAGGGATTCGAACCCCGGACGCCGCGGATATGAGCCGCGTGCTCTGACCATCTGAGCTACACCGCCTCCGGTCGGGATCTTCATTCTAGAGAAGAGGCCCATTCCTGTCAAGACTCGGCATCGGCTAACTGGTTTAAAGCGCTGGATTTCGGCGAAAGCGTTTGCTATGATCCGGCCACCTGGGAAAGGAAAGAAATGACCCGCGAATGCGTGGAATGCGGCGTCGGGGACGAAGAGGCCTACCTCTATCAATGTCCCATCTGCCACAAGTTCGTGTGTGAGGAATGTCGCTTCACCAAGAGCGGGCAGACTTTCTGCAGCCGCGGCTGCGGCGAGATGTTTTTCCATCAGGACGAGGACGAGGCGGACGAGGAGGATGGAGGATGAGCTTTCCGATCCAGCGTCCCCGGCGGCTGCGCCGGACCCCCGTGCTGCGGAAAATGATCCGGGAGACCGAGCTGTCGCCCGGCGATTTCATCCTGCCGCTTTTCGTCTGTCCCGGAAGAGGGGTGCGCACCGAGATTCAGGCCATGCCGGGCTGTCATCGCCTGTCGGTCGACGAGACGGTCGCCGAATGCGAGGAGGCGCTTTCGCTGGGGGTGCCCTCCGTCATCCTGTTCGGCCTTCCCCCGTCGAAGGATCCCGAGGGGAGCGGCGCCTGGAAAGAGGACGGCATTGTTCAGCAGGCGGTGCGCGCCTTGAAGAAGAGCGTTCCGGATGTTTTCGTGATCACCGACGTGTGCCTGTGCGAATACACCGACCACGGCCATTGCGGCAGGATCGAGAAGGGCGAAGTTCTCAACGATCCGACGCTGGAGCTGCTGGCGGAGACGGCGATCTCGCAGGCGCGGGCCGGCGCCGATCTCATCGCGCCGTCGGACATGATGGACGGCCGCGTCGCCGCCATCCGCCGCGGCCTCGATGCCAACGGCTTCAGCCACCTTCCCATTCTCTCCTACGCCGCGAAGTACGCGAGCGCCTTCTACGGGCCCTTCCGGGAGGCGGCCGATTCCCGACCGCAGTTCGGGGACCGGCGCTCCTACCAGATGGATCCGGCGAACGCGCGCGAGGCGATGCGTGAGGTGCAGCTCGACATCGAAGAGGGCGCCGACATGGTGATGGTGAAGCCCGCCATGCCGTGCCTCGACATCGTTCGCAGGGTGCGCGAGGCCTTTCCGGTTCCGTTGGCGGCCTATCAGGTCAGCGGGGAGTACTCCATGATCGCGGCCGCGGCGCTCAACGGCTGGATCGATCGAAATCTCGTGATCCTGGAATCTCTCACCGCCATTCGGCGCGCCGGCGCCGATTTGATCCTCACCTATTTTGCCAAGGAGGCGGCCCGTCTCCTGAAGGCCGGCTGACCGGATCGGACTCCACGGGTCTTCCATGTCCGCTACTTCACGCGATCTCTTCGAGGAAGCGCTCCGCTTCATCCCCGGGGGCGTCAACTCTCCCGTGCGCGCCTTCAAGGCGGTGGGGGGGAACCCCGTGTTCCTGGCACGCGGCAAAGGATGCCGCGTCTGGGACGTCGAGGGGCGGGAATACCTCGATTACGTCGGCTCGTGGGGGCCGCTGATTCTCGGCCATGCCCGCGAAGAGGTGCTGGACGCGGTCACCGAAGCGATGCAGCTCGGGACCTCCTTCGGCGCGCCCACCGAGGCCGAGGTGGAGATGGCCCGGGCGCTCACCGAGGCGATTCCCTCGATGCGGAAGGTCCGCCTGGTCAGCTCGGGGACGGAGGCGACTCTCTCCACGGTGCGGCTGGCGCGGGCCGCCACCGGCCGGGACCTGATTGTGAAGGCGGAGGGATGCTATCACGGTCACGTGGACGCCCTGCTCGTGGCGGCGGGGTCCGGAGTGGCGACGCTGGGGATCCCCGGGACCCCCGGCGTTCCGCGCGAGGTCGCTGCCCAGACCCTCGTCGTGCCTTATAACGACAGTTCGGCCCTTGAAGAGGTCTTCCAGCGGCACGGCGAGCGGATCGCCCTGTTGATCCTCGAGCCGGTGGCGGGAAACATGGGGGTGGTGATCCCCCAAAAGGGCTATCTCGGGACGGCCCGTGAGCTGACCCGGCGATACGGCTCCCTGCTCGCCCTGGACGAAGTCATCACCGGCTTTCGGCTGCTGTACGGCGGAGTGCAGTCCCTTTTCGGGATCGAGCCGGACCTGACCACCCTCGGGAAGGTCATCGGCGGGGGTTTTCCGGTCGGGGCCTATGGCGGCAGGGCGGATCTGATGGACCGGATCGCCCCCGCAGGACCCGTCTATCAGGCCGGGACCCTGTCGGGGAACCCCATCGCCATGCGGGCCGGGCTGACGACCCTCCAGCTCCTGAAGCGGCTCGATCCCTACCCCCGGCTGGAGCAGCTCGGGAAGAGTCTCGCGGCGGGCCTCGCGGCGGGCGCCCGGGAGGCTGGGATTCCATTGACCGTCAACGTGTTCGGGTCGATGCTCACGCCGTTCTTCACGGCCGCGCCGGTGACCGACTTCCGGTCGGCCGCCCGTTCCGACGTGACCCGTTACGCCGAATTCTTCCGGAAAATGCTGCAGCGGAACATCTACCTCCCGCCGGGTCAGTACGAGGCGCTTTTCCTCTCCACCGCCCATGGCGAAAGCGACCTGGATCGAACGTTGAGCGCGGCCCGGGAGGCATTCGCGGAGATGGCGGCCTGAATACGAGGCGGGAGGCGGCGGGGCTGGGTGACGAATTTCGACGTTGACACCCTTCGGATCGCGGGTCTAGGATGAACAGACTCTTCCCGGCAGAGCCGACTTGAAAGGAGACTGCAATGGTCAGCAAAGTAGGTTATAGCCGGATCATCGTTTCGGACTTGAAACGCTCGGTCGAGTTCTATCGCGACATCCTCGGTGTTCCTCTGAAATTCGAAACCGATGGGTGGGCGGAGTTCGCCACCCTGGGGACCCGCCTCGCCCTGAAGGCGGGTGCGCCCCCCATCGCCGCGATCCCCGAAAAGAACGCGGACGGCAAGCCCATCGCGGGGCGAGTCGGAATCGCTTTCGAGGTGAAGAATCTCGATCAACTTTACCGGGATCTCAGCGCCAAGGGCGTGACGTTCACCCAGGCTCCCACCGAGGAGGGACACGCCGGTCGCACCGCTACCCTGCTCGACCCCGACGGCCTGGAAATCGCGCTCGGCGAAAGCCATCACTAGAGCCCAGGCCCATCAGGCAAGACGACAGCCGCTCCGGAGACCCCCCCGCTACGGAATTCGCTGGGATCTGGTCTTCCAGACCCCCGTCCTTCTCGGGTGGGCGGGGAGCGCGTCCACCGCCTCAGATCGGCTCGAGGGGAGCATATTTTGGAAGGAACTTCTTGGAGCCGTAAACCGAGAAGGAGACCGTGAGCTTCAGGGCATCCCCGGATCCTTCGACCTGGATGATCGTGCCGATTCCATACTCCGGATGATGGACCCGCCTGCCCAGTCCGAACGCCCCCGATGCCGTCCCGGACTCTCCGCTCTCCGAGGCCGGCGCGCGTGGGGGCCGCGATCCATAGAACGGCAGGGCCGGACGCCCGGAGCCTTCGCGTGAGACGGTCCGGAGCAGGTGGGGCGGGATTTCCTCGAGAAAACGGGAAGGCTCGTTGAATTCGCGGCGCCCGAACACTCTCCGGCAGACCGCCCGGGTCAAAATGAGCCGTTCCCGGGCGCGCGTCATCCCCACATAGCAAAGTCTTCTCTCTTCCTCCACCTCGCTGGCGCTCTCCAGGCTTCGGGCATGCGGGAAGAGATTCTCCTCCATGCCGATCAGGAAGACGACCGGAAATTCGAGCCCCTTCGCGCAATGCAGGGTCATCAGGGACGCGCCTCCCGCGCCTTGCCGGTTCTCCACTTCGGATATCAAGGCGGCCCGTTCCAGGAACTCCTGGAGCCCTTCCGCGCTCCCGGAGTGTTCTCCGACGGCCGCCACCAGCTCCTCGAGGTTCTCCAGGCGTGAAGGGAGGTCGTCCGGGCTGGTTCTCTCCAGGTGCTCGCGGTAGCGTATCCGATCGAGCAGGCTCGCCACGAAGCTCCCCGCGTCCATTTCCTGCGCCGACGCGCGGAGCTCGTCGAGCAGGGCAAGGAAGCCCCGGAGCGCCCGTTCGCTCCGGGCGGTGAGCGCCGACGTCTCCAGAGCCCGCGCCGCGGCGGCCGGGAAAGGGAGGCGCTCGCGGGACGCGAGCGCCTCGAGCACCTCCGCCGCTCCCTTGCCGAGCTCCCTCGAGGGCACGTTGAAGATCCTCTTCCAGGCCACTTCGTCGGCCGGATTGACCACCAGCTTCAAATAGGCCAGAACGTCCTTGATCTCCCGCCGGTCGTAGAAGCGCACGCCTCCGAAAATGGCGTAGGGGATGCCGCGCCGGGCAAGGGCCTCTTCCAGCAGCCGCGATTGCGCGTTGGTCCGATAAAGCACGGCCGCCCGCTCGGGCCCGCCGGCCGCCGCATCGATCCGGTTCGCCACGAAGGAGGCCTCCTCCAAATCGTCGGCGGCGCAGTAGAGGTCGATCGATTCGCCTGCCGGATTGTCGGTCCACAGCGCCTTCCCGATCCGGCTCGTGTTGTTCCCGACGACCGAGGAGGCCGCCTCCAGGATGACTTTCGTGGAACGGTAGTTCTGCTCCAGCTTGATGATCCGCGTTCCGGCGAAGTCCCGCTCGAAGCAGAGGATGTTGTTGATGTCGGCGCCGCGGAAACGGTAGATGGACTGGTCTTCGTCCCCGACGCAACAGACGTTGCCGTGCGCCCCCGCGAGGGATCGGATGAAAAGGTATTGGGAGTGATTCGTGTCCTGATACTCGTCGACGAGCAGGTAGCGGCAGAGGCCGCTCCAGCGGCTGGCCGCCTCGGGCTCTTTCTCGAAGATCTCCAGGGGGCGGAGAATCAGATCATCGAAATCCATGGCGTTGGCCGACCGGAGGCGCTCGGAGTAGCGGGCGTAGAGATCGCCGAGGATCTCCCCGCCCGGGCCCGGATGGCCCGCCCGGTAGGCGTCGGGGCTCACGAAGAGGTTCTTGGCGCCGCCGATCGCGGAGAGCACGCGGCGCGCGGGCAAGGATTTGTCGTCGACGCCGAGCTCCTGCTGGAGATCCCGGATCAGGGAGAGCTGATCGGAATCGTCGTAGATGACGAACCCGCGCCGGTAGCCCAGCCGGTGGGCCTCGCTGCGGAGGATCCGAAGACCCAGCGAATGAAAGGTGGAGATCCAGGCCCCGCAGCGCGGCGTGCCCAGCAGGTCGGCCACGCGGCCCTTCATCTCGTCCGCCGCCTTGTTCGTGAAGGTGACCGCGAAAATCTGGTCGGGAAACGCCTTTCCCGCTCCGATCAGATGGGCCACGCGATGGACGATCACCCGCGTCTTGCCGGATCCCGCTCCGGCGAGGATCAGGAGAGGGCCTTCGGTCGCGAGGACGGCCTCCTTCTGCGGTCCGTTGAGATCGTCGAGAGGCATCGAGACGGAGGGTCCGGCCGGGGTGGCCACTATTCGACGGTGACGCTCTTCGCGAGGTTTCGAGGCTGATCCACGTCGCAGCCGCGCCGCAGGGCGATGTGATAGGCGAGGAGCTGGAGCGGCACGACCGCCAGGATGGGCGTCAGCAGCTCGGACGTCTTGGGGATGGTGATGACGTGGCTCGCCATCTTCGCCAGGTCGTTCTTGCCCTCGTCGGTGACGGCGATGATCCGTCCCTCCCTCGCCCGGACTTCCTCGATGTTGCCCATCATCTTGTCATACACCTTGTCGCCGAAAGCGAGCGCGACCACCGGCAGGTTCTTGTCGATGAGCGCGATGGGCCCGTGCTTCATCTCGCCGGCCGGATATCCCTCGGCGTGGATGTACGATATCTCCTTGAGCTTCAACGCGCCTTCCAGCGCGATGGGATAATTGACGCCGCGCCCGAGGAAAAGGAAATCGGAGGCCCGGTAGTACTCCTTGGCGATCTCCTCGATCAGGGGATCCATCCCGAGAATCTGCTCGATCTGCGCCGGCAGGTGCAGGAGACGGGCGATCTCCTCCTTCGCGACTCCCGGGGTTGCGCTCCCGCGGACCTCTCGCAGATGAAGCGCCAGGAGATGAAGAGCCGCCAGCTGGGCGGTGAAGGCTTTGGTGGAGGCCACCCCGATCTCGGGACCGGCATGGGTGTAGATCACGCCGCTCGCTTCACGGGTGATCATGCTTCCCACGACGTTGCAGATGGCGATCGTCTTGAGTCCCTTGGCCCTCGCTTCCCGCTGCGCGGCGAGCGTGTCGGCCGTCTCGCCCGACTGGCTGATGACCACCACCAGATCGTCGGGGTGAAGGATCGGATCGCGGTAGCGGAACTCGGAGCCGATGTCCACTTCGACCGGAACCTTGACCACGCTCTCCAGAAGGAATTTCCCCACGAGCGCCGCGTGCCATGAGGTTCCGCACGCCACCAGCGCGATGCGCCGCACCTTGCGAAAGTCCTCGGCGCTGATTTCCATCTCTTCCAGGAAGATGCTCCCCGACTCGCGGGAGACGCGCCCGAGCAGGGTGTCCCGAATAGCCCTGGGCTGCTCGTAGATTTCCTTGAGCATGAAGTGCTTGAATCCGCTCTTTTCGGCCATGATCGGATCCCAGGTGATCCGCTGCACCTTCCGGGCGATCGGATGCCCCTGCAGATCCCGGATCTGGACCCCCTGCTCGGTGACGACCGCGAGCTCCCCATCGTCCAGGAAGAAAACGTCGCGCGTGTGATTGAGGATGGCAGGGATGTCGGAGGCGACGAAGTATTCGTCCTTTCCCAGGCCCACCACGAGCGGAGGGCCGTTCCGGGCCGCCACGATTTTTCGGGGGTGATCGGCCGAAATGACCGAAATGGCGTAGACGCCGCGGAGCTCCGGGAGGGTGAGCCGCACCGCTTCCTCCAGCGAGTGATCGCGCAGCTTCTCTTCGATGAGATGCGCCATCACCTCGGTGTCGGTCTCGGTCTTGAAGGCGTGGCCGCGTTTCTGGAGATTGTCCTTCAGCTCGAGGTAGTTTTCGATGATGCCGTTATGCACCACCACGAGCCGACCGGTGCAGTCCCGGTGCGGATGGGCGTTTTCTTCCGTCGGCCGCCCGTGGGTGGCCCATCGCGTGTGGCCGATCCCGAAGGTGCCGTCCAAGGGATTCAGCCGCAAGCTTTCCTCGAGATCCCGCAGCTTCCCGGCGCAACGGACCACCTGCAGCCCGCTGCCGTTGACCACGGCGATACCGGCCGAGTCGTAGCCCCGGTACTCCAGGCGGCGCAAGCCATCCAGGAGAATCGAGGTCAGGGGCTTGCTGCCGATGTAGCCGACGATGCCGCACATGGGGCGAGATCTCCGTGGGCTGGGTTCGCGACTTCGAATATATGGAAATTCATCGAGGAGAGCAAGACGCGGGAACGGCCGCGGAGCTCAGCGGGCCCTCTTCTTCTTGTTCTTGCTGCGGTTCTTCGCCCAGTTCTCGATGATGACCTGCCGGCCCCGGGCGATGGCCAGCGAGTAGGGGGGAACCTCCTTGGTGATGGTCGAGCCCGCTCCCACGTAAGCTCCTTTGCGGACTCGCACCGGCGCCACCATTTGGCTGTCGCTTCCGACGAACACGTCGTCTTCGAGGACCGTCTTGTGCTTGCTCTCCCCGTCGTAGTTGCAGGTGATGGTTCCCGCTCCGACGTTGACGCCGGCGCCGATTTCCGCGTCTCCGAGGTACGAAAGGTGGTTGGCCTTGCTCCCGCGGCCGATGCGGCTCTTCTTGGTCTCCACGAAGTTTCCGACGTGCACTCCTTCCGCGAGCTCCGTCTCCGGCCTCAAATGGGCGAACGGACCGATGCGCGACCCGCTGGCGATCCGGGAGAGCGTGATGACACAGTGATCCAGGATTTCGACGTCGTTGCCCAAGACCGAATCGGCGATCCGGCTTCCCGTTCCGATCCGGCAGTTCTCGCCGATGATCGTCTCGCCTTCCAGAAAGGCGAGGGGCTGCAGAACCGTGTCCCGCCCCACCTTCACGGGCGTTTCGACGTAAGTGCAATCGGGATCCAGAATCGTCACTCCGGAGTCCATGAGCTCCGCGGCCTTGCGGAGGAACAGGGTCTTGCCCGCCCGCGCCAGCTCCCCGCGATTGTTCACTCCGAGAACCTCCTCGGGCTCGGGATGACGGTAGGCCGTCACCTTCTGGTGGTTGCGCTTCAGAATCTCGACCAGCTCGGTGAGATAGACCTCGCCCTGGGCATTGTCGGCCCCCGCCTGCTTGAGATTCTCGAAAAGATGGGCGATCTGAACGCAGTAGATTCCCGCGTTGATCTCCTTGATCTGCTTCTCCTCGGGAGAAGCGTCCGAAGCCTCCACGATTCGGGCGACGTCGGAGTTGTAGTTGCGGACCACCCTTCCGTAGGAGCCCGGATCGGCGAGCACCGCGGTGAGCAGCGTGAGCGAAGACCTGGCCTGGAGGTGGAACTGGATGAAGGCTTCCAGCGTGGAGGGCCGGATCGAGGGAAGATCCCCGTTCAGAATGAGCAGGCTCCCTTCGAGTCCTTGCAACGCCTTCTCGGCGCACAGGACCGCGTGCCCGGTTCCCAGAGGGCGCTCCTGCACGCAGAAGCCGACCCGGCGGTCGGAATTGCCGACGGCCGCGCGGACGTCACCGGCGGCCGGATCCCCCACCACGACGACCACGCGCTGAACGCCGGCCTGCAGCGCGGCCTCCACGACGTAGCGCACCATGGGACGCCCGGCCAGGCGATGGACCAGCTTGGACGTCCGGGAGTGCATTCTTTTGCCTACTCCCGCTGCGAGGACGAGGGTATGAACCTCCCGCGGCCGCGGATCCGGGAAAGGAGAGGGCTTGATCGAGGTCTTCCGGGTGGGCATGGCCGGCCCCCGGTCAATCCTTCCGGGGAAGGACGAGATCCAGGAAGGCGTCGTCGTCCCGGAGTGGCTCGAAATCGGGGTCCTGCTGAGCGTAGATCCGATTCACGGCATTCAGATCGATCGCTTCCTTCAACGCCGAAAGCGCCTGTTCGCGGTCTCCCTTGAGGGCCTGGGTCGAAGCGACGATGTAGAGAACGCGGTCATCCCGGGGGCTCATCTCCAGAGCGCGATCCAGGTGCTTGAGAGCCTCGTCGTATTGCTGGCGGTTGCTCTCCAAAATCCCCTGGTAGTAATAGTCCTCCACCCGCTTCAAAGGCATGGCTTTGTCTTCCGATCCCCGCTCACATATCCGGAGGTAGGCTCGGCAGCGATCGGCGATCTCCTTTTCCTGCGGGAAGGTCTTCAGCAGCCCCCGGAGGCCTTCGGCGGCCTCGGCAAACTGCTTCTTGCGGAGGAGATTCAGCGAATGCTCGTACACCTGGAGAGCCTGCTCGGCGTGAACCGTGAGTGATGAAGCGGTTTTCTGTCCGGCCTTCTTGCTCTTCTTGATTTCTTTTTTGGCCATTGAATGGTCCGTCCTGTGTCCCGGGTTTCACGTTGAATGACGCTGCCGTGGCGGGGGTGATATTGTTGGTCCGCAGAGTCGCGCCAGACCGGTTTCCATGTCGCTTGGAATGGCAAACTCGAAATATTAGCAAGACGGTTATTTACTGTCAATGGGGACACGGATGCCGGACACTCCGCAACGAGGCGGGAGCCTAGTCTCGGAAAGGATCTTCCTGGGGCTGGGATCCAACCTGGGAGATCGTCTGGACCACCTCCGGCAAGCCATTGAAAGTCTTCAGGATAAGGGTGTTCGCATCGTGCGCCTCTCGGCCGTTTACGATACCGATCCGGTGGGCTATCGTGCCCAAGGCAATTTCCTCAACCTGGTCGCCGAGGTGGACTGGCAGGCGAGTCCCCGGGAGCTTCTGGAGAGGTGTCAGGCCGTGGAAAGGGAGCGCGGCCGGGCTCGAGCCGTGCGGGACGGTCCTCGGACCCTGGACCTCGACCTCCTCCTCTTCGGCGATCGGATCCTGAAGGAGACGGACCTTACCCTTCCGCATCCGCGGATGCACGAAAGGAGGTTCGTGCTTCAACCGCTCGCCGAGCTTGCGCCGCTGCTTCGGCATCCCGTGCTGGGTATGACCGTCGGGACGCTGCTTGAGCGATGCGCCGACTCCGCGGGCGTCCGCCAGCTCCCGGTCCGTCTCTCTCTTGAACGGGACGACCCACCCGGCTATAATCCGGCGGCTTCCCGGGGCAAACCAGAATGAAATCCAAGTTCATCGCGGTGGAGGGACCCATCGGGGTGGGGAAGACCAGCCTCGTCGATCTGCTCGCCTCGCGATTCGACGCCGTCAAGATCCTGGAGCGCACCGAGAATCCGTTTCTGGAGGAGTTCTACCGGGATCGTCCCGGAGCGGCGTTCCAGGCCCAGCTTTTCTTTCTTCTGAACCGTTACCAGCAGCAGAAGGAGCTTTCGCAGGGCAACCTGTTCAACCAGGTCACGTTGTCGGATTACGTCTTCGCCAAGGACAAGATATTCGCCTACCTGAACCTGGACGATTCGGAGCTGATGATCTACGAAAAGCTCTACGCCCTGCTCGAGCCGAATATCCCGCGTCCCGATCTGGTTATCTATCTGCAGGCGAGCGACCGCATCTTGATGGAACGGATCCGCCGGCGAAGCCGGGATTACGAACTTGGCATCTCGGAGAAGTACATCGCCGAGCTGAATCGGGCCTATAATTACTTCTTCTTTCACTACACTTCGACGCCGTTGCTGGTGATTGACACTTCGGACATCGACTTCGTGCAACGGATCGACGACTTGAACGAGCTGGTCAGCCAGATCGAGCAGATGGAAAAGGGCGTTCAGTACTACATACCGCTCGGAGCCGCGGAAGGCCCGAGACGGGAAAGAAGCTAGGCGACCCTCGGTCCCCCGCCACCGCCGCGTTCCCCCAACCCGAACCGGGTGGGGAGAAAGGAGCGACCGCGTGAGTTCCTCCGACCCCGGCCCGATCACCGTCCCGAGGCTTGCCCGGATGAAAGAGCGCGGCGAGAAGATCGTCATGCTCACCGCCTATGATGCTCCGATGGCGCGTCTGGTCGACGCCGCCGGGATCGACATCATCCTGGTCGGCGACAGTGTCGGCAACGTGGTTCTCGGCTACGCGAACACGCTGCCGGTCACTCTGGAAGAGATGATCCACCATACGAAGGCCGTCGTTCGAGGCGTCCGCCGCGGTCTGGTCGTGGCGGACATGCCCTACCTCTCCTACCACTTGGAAATCCGGGAGTCGGTGCGGAACGCCGGGCGGTTGATCCAGGAAGCCGGCGCGGGGGCGGTCAAGGTCGAGGGGGGACGCCGGCGGGTGTCGACGATCCGCGCGATGCGTGAGGCGGAGATTCCCGTGATGGGGCACGTCGGGCTCACGCCCCAGTCGGTTCACGACATGGGGGGATTCAAGGTCCAGGGAAGGGACTCGGCCGCCGCGCTCGCGATCCTGGAAGACGCTCTCGCGCTGGAGGAAGCGGGGGTTTTCTCGGTGGTCCTGGAGGGCATCCCCGCCCAGCTCGCCTCGCTCATCACGGAAAGGCTCTCGATCCCCACGCTGGGCATCGGCGCGGGGCCGCATTGCGACGGGCAGGTCCTCGTGCTGCACGACCTTCTCGGGATCTCCCCGGAGCCCGCTCCTTCTTTCGTGCGGAAGTACGCCGAGGTGGGCGCCGCGATTCGGCAGGCGTGCGAGCGCTTCGCCTCCGATGTCCGGACGGCCGCGTTCCCCTCGGAGACCGAATCGTACCGCATGAAGCCCGAGGTTCTGGAGGAGATTCGCTCCACGCTCGAGGCTTCCGGAAGGCGCCGGTGGAGATCGTAACCCGGACCTCCAGGATGACCTTCCTGTCCCGCGAAGCGCGCGCCGCGGGAGCGCGCATCGGCTTCGTCCCGACGATGGGGGCGCTGCACGAAGGACACCTGAGCCTGATTCGCCGCGCCTCCCAGTCTTCCTCCCTCCCCGTCTTGAGCGTGTTCGTCAATCCGGCGCAGTTTGGTCCGGGCGAGGACTTCAGCCGCTATCCCCGGGACCTTCCGCGAGACGCCGATCTGGCGCGGGAGGGCGGGGCGCGGGTCCTCTATGCCCCTCAGCCCGACGAGGTCTATCCTCCCGGCTTCGGCACGCAGGTCTCGGTGGAGCCGCTCGACTCCGTGCTGGAAGGCGCGGCGCGGCCCGGGCACTTTCGGGGCGTCGCCACGATCGTGACGAAGCTGTTGCACCGCGTAGCCCCGCACGTCGTCTTTTTCGGGCAGAAGGACGCCCAGCAGGCGGTGATCGTGAAGAAGATGCTCCGAGACCTGGAAATGGATGTCGAGATCGAGGTCTGCCCCACCGTCCGAGGCGACGACGGCCTCGCGCTCAGCTCGCGCAACCTCTATCTCAAGCCCGAGGAGCGGCGCTCGGCGCCGGTTCTGTACCGGGCCTTGCGGCGCGCCGAGGCAGCCATCCGGGAGGAGAACGAGCGCGATCCCGGCCGGATTGTCGAAGGGATTCGATCCACCGTGGAGAGCGAGCCGCTGGTGCGCCTGGAGTATGCGGCGGTCGTGGACAGCGCGACGCTGACTCCCGTGGAGAGAATCCAGGGAGAGGTTCTGATTCCCCTGGCGGCCCGGGTCGGAGGCACGCGGCTGATCGACAACGTGATCGTCAAGCTGGAGGGCTGAAATGATGCAAAGGGAAGTGCTGCGCGGCAAGATCCACCGTGCCACCGTCACCGAGGCCAACCTGGAATACGAAGGAAGCCTGACGGTGGACGCCGATCTGCTCGAGGCGGCCGGGCTCGCGCCTTACGAGCGGATTGACGTGTATGACATCACGAACGGCAGCCGCTTCTCGACTTACTTGATCGAGGGCCCGCGGGGATCGGGCGTCGTCTGCGTCAACGGAGCCGCAGCCCATCTTGCCAAGCGGGGCGATCGCGTCATCATCACCGGCTACGGCCTTGCCACCGCGGCGGAGCTGAAAGGCTACCGCCCGCGCATCGTCCTCGTGGACGAGGGCAACCGCATTCAGCGCGTTCTCCACGAATCGACCGGCGCCCGAGTTCCGTAATCCCCTATCCGGCGGAAGGGCCGCTCTGAATCACCTCGTGAAGCGCGGCCAGATGGGATTTCAGCGAGGCGCGCCCCGCCCGGGTCAGCGCGTACCAGGTGACGGGCTTGCGATCCAGAAACTCCCGCCGCAGGCTCAAATAACCCGCCTCCTCCAGCTTGCGAAGGTGAGCTCCGAGCGAGCCGTCGGTCTCTTTGAGGAATTCCTTCAGCCTGCTGAAGCTCAGGGCATCATTCCGTGAAAGAAGAACGCAGACTCCCAGCCGAATGCGGTGTTCCAGGAGGCGGTCCAGTCCCTTGAGGCTCGGCCATTCCGTGGTCCCAGTCTCAGAATTCCTGCGTGGCATGGGAGGAAGCGCCCCAAAGGGCGGTGGCGACCAGTGAGAGAGCCACCAGCGCGCCCAGAACCGTCCAGCCGTAGGCTGGAATGAAGAAAAGAGCGACGTAACCCGCCGCCATCACGATGCCGATGAATCCGAGGGGCCTCTCCAGGTGGACGCCGGCGAGCAGATACGCCAGCGTGACGAGCAGGAGGATCACCTTGCCGAGCCCCGCTCCGGGAAGGACGCCCCGGGTCGCCAGCGGAACGGAGAGGAGAATCACCCCCATCATCGCGCCCCAGTGAAGACAGTGGCGGATCCCTTCCTCGCGGCGGAAGAAACCCAGCCGGCGGGCGTCCCGCCAACCGAGGTAGGCGCTCAACGCTCCGCCTGCCGGACCGGCGAGCATCCAGAAGATCCCGGTGTAGCGGGGGGCGAAATCGGGAAGCGCGAAGCCGATCAGGACGATGGCCGCCCAGAGCCAGTAGATTCCTGCGGGGGACTTCTGTCGCTCGGCCTTTTGCACGACGTTCCGCACGTAATGCAAGTCGTTCTCGATCCGTTCCATTTCGGCCATGGGAACCTCCACAAAAGAGTACTTTGCAATTAAGAGTACTCTATATCGAGGAGTTTGTCGAGGGGTTTTCCACCAGCCGGCCCGGGGTTCACGAGCCGCTGATGCTGATGCCTTCCAGGAGAACCGTCGATCCGGTGTTGCCGGAAGCGAAAAGGCGCAGGTCGTCGGCCACCGCCGCGAGGGAGTCCAGCAGGCCTCGGACGTTGCCGGAGAATCCCATTTTCTGGAACGGCCGGACCATTTGGCCGTTCTCCATCTCCCATCCCGCGGCCCCGAGAGAAAAATCGCCGGAGATCGGATCGATGGTGTGGAGTCCCATCACTTCCGAGACGTAGATCCCCTTCGCCACCATGCCCAGCAGGGTCTTCCGGCTGACTCCCGTCGGACGCAGATAGAGAGAGGAGATGCCGATGCGGGGGGATGAGAGGTAGCCGCCCCGCTGGGCGCTTCCGGTGCGGGCGACCCCCATCTTCCGAGCCGTGAAATGGCTGTGGAGGTAGCCGTTCAGAATGCCTTGATCGATGAGCACGGTCCGGCGCGTGGGAGCTCCCTCCCCGTCCACGGGAGCGAGGTGCATCGATCCGGGAAGGCGGCCGTCATCGATCAGCGTCACCGTGGAGCGGCCCACCTTCTGGCCAAGCAGCCCCTTGAACAGCGACTTGTCCTTGAGCACGCTGTCGGCGTACAAAGCCGCCGCGAGCGTTCCAAAAACCCCCGCCACGACGTCCGGATCGAGCACCACGTCGGTGCGGCGCGTGGGTCCCGGTTCCGCCCCGAGCTTGTTGATGGCCCGGGAGGCGGCCTCGATTCCGATCGCGTCCGGCTCGAGGTCGTCGATCCCCAGGCCGAAACCCGAACCGTAACCGGTTTGGTTCTCCTCCTTGTCGATGGCCACCAGCTCGATCGAGCCCACCGACCGCGACAGGCTGTACCAGGCCCGCACGCCGGCCGTGTTCGCAATCCAGCAGCCGCCCCACGTGTCGGAATACCGGCTCTCCCGGACGCGCTTGACGCGGGTCGAGAAGCGCAAGGCGCAGCTCTCGATCCGCCGCGCCATGTCCACTTTTTTCTCGACGGTCACCTGTCCGAGCTCGGGGTCCTCGTTCTTCAGGTTGAAGGAGGATTCCTCGGGATCCGGGACCGTATTCGGCTCCTCCGGGTCGACGTGGGGGAGAATCGCCACGGCGCGGTCGACGGCTCTCCGGAGCCCTGCGAGGCTGGTGTCGGGGGTGAAGGAGAAGCCGACGCGCCCTTCCTTGAAGACCCGAAACGCGGCGCCGCACTCCTGCTTGGCTTCGACCGACTCGACGCTTTGATCCACCACCGTGGCCGAAGTGTCGTGCGTATGCTGGAAGTAAACCTCCCCCCCGTCGGCCGCGGCCCTCCGGAGAAGGTCCAGGCCCCGATCGATGATCTTCTCAGGCTCTCTGTTTTCCATCGCCTCCTCGGGCCTCATTCGTTCGCGGCGACCGTGCCGCCGACCACGATCCTCGGGATTCTCAGCGTCGGTTGCGCGTCGGCGACGGGGACGCGCTGGCCGTCCTTGCCGCACGTGCCGACCCCGTATCCGAGATCGGATCCTACCGCGTCAATGCTACCGAGCACTTCCGGACCGTTGCCGATGAGGGTCGCGTCCCGGATCGGCTCGGCGATCTTGCCGTTGCGGATCATGTACGCCTCACCCACGTTGAAGATGAAGTTTCCGCTGGCGATGTCCACCTCGCCTCCTCCCATCTGACAGACGAAGATACCCTCCTCGACGCCGGAGACAATCTCCTCCGGCGGCGTCTCTCCGGGGACGATCAGCGTGTTGCGCATGCGGGGAATCGGAAGGTAGCGGTAGCTTTCTCGGCGGCCGTTTCCGGTGGGCGCCTGCCCGAGCTTCCGGGCCGTCCGGCGGCTGTGAAGATAGGACTTCAGAATCCCTTTCTCGATCAGCAGGACTCGGGAGCTCGGGATTCCCTCATCGTCCATTCCGGTCGATCCGCGCCGATTGGGAAGCGTTCCGTCGTCGACCACGGTGATCAGATCGGAGGCAACCCGCTCGCCGAGCTTGCCGGCGTAGATGGAGAGCGACTTCTCCGCGAAATCCGCCTCCAGTCCGTGGCCGCACGCCTCATGGACCATCGTGCCGCCCGCCTTGGACGAAAGGACCACGGTGAACGTGCCGGCGGGAGCCGGCCGGGCCGAAAGCTGGACCAGGGCGATTCGTGCGGCCTCCCTTCCCACTTCCTCCGGAGGATGCTCGTCGAAGAGCTCGAACCCCCGGGTTTCGGCAAGCGAGTGGTATCCGGTCCGGATTTGATCGCCCTCCCGGGCGATGACCGAGCCGAACAAGGTCGTATAGACGCGCTGCTCGCGGGCCAAGGTCCCGTCGGAGTTGATCACCGTGATCGCCAGCAGCGAGTCGCCGTAGCTCGCGGAGAATTGAGCCACCCGGGCGTCGACGCCTCGCGCCGTCCTTTCCGCCCGCCGGAGCAGCTCCACTTTTTTCCCCATGTCCACCGAGGCGGGAAGGATCCTGACCGGCGAGACCGCGGGAACCGGGGTGTTCCGAAGATCGGGGACCTGCGCCGCGGCCCCGCCCGGCTCGACGGCTGCGGCGAGGCGCGCCGCCTCCCGAATGAGGACTTCCGGGTCGAGGTCGTTTCCGGAATAGAAGAAAGTCCGGTCCCCGGAGACGAGCCGGAGGGAGATTCCGGCATCCTCGCCCGACAGGATCTCTTCGAGCTTGCCGTCGTCCAGCAGAATGCGGGTGTATTCGTCGGATTGGCAGTAGACCTCGGCGAAGTCGCCGCCGCGGGAGAGAAGCGTTTCGAGGATTCTCTTTGCCTGATCGGCTTCCATGAAGCTCATCCTGTCTCCTTAGCGGATCGAATCCTGGGCTTCCAGATCCCGGCGCAAGGCCGCGAACGTCCTGCGGGCGGCGCTCCGGGTCTCCTCCGCGGTTCCGGAGGTGTCGATGAGGTAGTCCGCTGCTTCGAGGCGTTTCTGCGGCACCGTCTGCGAGGCGATCCGGCGCTTGGCTTCGGAGCCGCTGAGCGCGTCCCGCCGCTCGAGTCGCGCGCTCTGGGTCCCGGCGTCGCAATGGGTCACCACGATTCGATCGAAGATCCTGTCCGCTCCCGCCTCGACGAGCAGCGCGGCCTCGACGACGATGATCCCGCCCGGAGGACGGCCGGCAAACTCCTGGAGGCGCTCCTCGATCTTCGTCACAATCCGCGGATGCAGGATGGCGTTGAGCCGGTGTCGGGCCGAGGCGTCCCCGAAGACGCGGGGAGCGAGCTCTTTCCGATCGATGCGGCCGTCGGTCGCGAGGACTTCGTCGCCGAAGGCCGCCCGGATCTCGTCGTAGGCCGGAGAGCCGGGCTTCATGAGCTCGTGTCCGAGCGAATCCGCGTCGAGCACGGTTGCCCCCATCTCCTTGAAAACTCCGGCCACCTCCGACTTGCCGGTGGCGATTCCTCCCGTCAGGGCCACCCGAAGCACTTTCCGAGGAGACGGCGTCGCGCTCCGGATCATGAGCGCGCCGCCGCGCGCCGCATCCGTGCCGCCTTCAGCGTGTTCTGCAGGAGGCAGGCGATCGTCAGAGGGCCCACGCCTCCCGGAACCGGAGTCAGGGCTCCCGCCGTCGCCGCCGCCCGCCGGGGGTGGACGTCGCCCACGAGAACCGTCCGGCCGTTGCGGAAGGCCTGCGCCTGGCTCGACTCGGCGCCGAAGAGATCGAGCACCTGCGCTTCCCGCTCGACGCGGTGGATGCCCACGTCGACGACCACGGCCCCCGATCGGATGAATTCCTCGTCGACCAATCCCGGTTTCCCCGCCGCGACCACGAGGATCTCGGCGCCGGCCGCCACGGCAGGCAGATTCCGCGTCCGCGAATGACAGATCGTCACCGTGGCGTGAGCCTGGAGCAGCAGGAGCGCCATCGGCTTCCCGACGATCTCGCTCCGGCCGATAACCACGGCGCTCTTTCCGGCGATCTCGATTCCCGATCGGACTAGCAGCTCCATGATCCCGCTCGGCGTGCAAGGCCGCAGACCCTCGAGTCCCAGCAGAAGGCGCCCCGCGTTCAGGGGATGCAACCCGTCCACGTCCTTTCCGGGGTCGATTTCCTGGAGAATCTCCGCCTCGTCGACGCCGTCGGGAAGCGGAAGCTGGACGAGGATCCCGTCCACGTCGCTCCGGCGGTTGGCTTCCCGGACGGCCGCCAGGACCCGGCTGCCGGCGCCGGGCCCCTCCAGACGGATCAGGTCGGAGTCGATGCCGGTTTCCGTGCAAGCCTTCAGCTTGTTGCGAACGTAGACTCCGGAAGCCACGTCTTCCCCGGCCAGAATGACCGCCAGCCTGGGCCGGTGCCCTTCCCGGGACACGAAGTCCTCGACCGCGGAGGCGACCTCCGAGCGGATTTCGCGCGCCACCGTTGCGCCGCTCAGCGGCCGGGCCGCCACCCTATTTCCTCTCCTTCTCGAAATGCCAAGGGAGGGAAGCCTGAAGCGTCTCGGAGCCGACCTGGAAAGCCGACATGAGCAGGACGAGCTGCTTCTTCTTCGCCTTGACCGGCAGCTCGCGGAAAAAAAGGAGCCGCTCGATCGAATCCGCGCGCTCGAGCGTAAGACCCGAGTCGAAGAAAGACTCGCGTATTCCCTCCAGCGCGTCCGGATTCTTCCCCTCCTCTTCCAGGAAGCGGTAGAGATCGGTGTAGTCGAGGATGTGGTCCTGTTGCTCCGCCCCGGCGATCCGCACGATGTTGCCGGGCTGGAATCTCAGCGGTTCCGGGGAGCGGTTTCGAATCGCCAGGAGGAAGACCTGGAAGGGCGGAGGAGAGCCGTCGCGACGCCGCAAGATTCCCCGCATCCCCGAGCCGCTTTTCTCGAGGCGGGTCTCCCATTCCGCCAGGGTCAAGGGCCTCGCCTCGAACGTGATCCCGGCGGCGTCCGCCCGCGCGGTCGTTTCGGGTTTTTCCCCCCGCGTGCAGAGCGCTCCGGCGATCAGCTTCGCTTCCTGAGGGCGCGCCGCCTCGAAGCCGCAGAGCAGGAAGGCGAGCGTCAACCAGGCGGCTCGAGTCGGGCGAAGAGAAGCGGGAGAAGGAATCATCCGGCGGAGCCCAACCAGCAGCACGCGTCTGAGGCGACGAAAACGATGCGAGGGCGCCAAACGATAGGCCTAATGCGAGGGAGTGTCAAGATTGAGCGGCCCCGGCGATCGGCGGGCCGGAAGCGGGATCGGGACCGGGCTCAGTGATCGGTGCTCAGGATCTTGGGAGTAGCCTTGATGATGAAGACTTCTTCCGAGCCGTCGGGATTCTTTTTGACGACGCGGTGCAGGACCACGCGCTTGTTTTCCTTGGTGGCCACCACCGTTTCGACGCGGATGTCGTCGGACAGCGGCCCGTCCGCCTCCGACCATCCTTTCGGGGCGATCGGTTTCATCTTCCAGCCTTGGACCTTCATGAGTCCTCCGACGTCGGAAATTAGGACGGGCCCGCATCTCCGTGCGGAAATGCGGGCCCGTCTCTCCACTACCCCCCCAGATAGGGAGAGATCGAACCTATTCCCCATGGTCGCCGCGTCCCGATCCCGGCGGCTGGGTGCTTCCCGGGAAGCCTAACCGCTGGGAAAAGAGAGATTTCAGGACGCTCACGGAAAGATATACTCAAGGAAGTCCGAACTGTCAACCGGAAAGATGGCCCAAACCTTCGCGCCCGCCGGGTTTCCGAGCGGCTGCGGGAGCCGTTGCCCCGCCTCGCGCCAGACAGCTATAATCCAACAGATTGTTACATTTCTCCCCGAGGAGGCAATCCATGGCCAAAGCTCTTATCGCCGGCGCCGTCCGGACTCCCGTCGGAAAGTTCCTAGGAAGTCTCAAGGGCTTCTCGGCCACCGACCTGGGAGCGAAGGTCGTCCAGGAAGCGCTCCGGAGGGCCGGCCTCTCTCCCGATGCCGTGGGGGAAGTGATCATGGGGAACGTTCTCCAGGGGG